>JBKEAO010000172.1:0-20248 GCA_047972335.1 Anaerocolumna sp.
ATCTTAGATTAGAACTTGGAAGTACGAAATTACCTCCACATATACCACAGCCATACTTTTTTATGTTCTTAACTTTTATCATAATAATATCCTCCTTGCATAGTGATCCAATGTCTAAGTCATCAATTTACCATATCTTTCTACCTACTACTTGCAAGATACTTGCTTATTAAGCAAATATACTAATATTATATACAAAAAATCGTGATTTTTCAAGCATTATAAATTATTTTCATGGAAATGCAACATATTGTTATAATTTTATCAAATTTCATTACAATTTATTTACTAATTACTTTCCTTTTTCAGTTTTACTACATGTTTCGTTTTAATTCTTCAGTTTCAGTTTTATTACATGTTCCATTTTAATTCTTCAGTTTCAGTTTTACTACATGTTCAGTTTTTATCTTCTTTTTCGGAATTAATCTACATTATCAGTGTTAATCCAAGGGCAAATATTTCTTTGCAAGCAGTTTACTATATTTACACTAGTTAAGCCCAACAACCCAAGAACTAAAATACCTGCATACATTTGGCTATAATCTAATCGCATCCACATATCCATGATGTAAAATCCTAATCCCCATACAGTACCAAATGTTTCTGCAAAAAACAGCACAGAAATCCCGGTTGCCAGTCCAATTCTAATAGAAGTAAACATTTCAGGGAGAGCTGCTGGAAATACAATTTGTGTTAAAATTGCTTTATTCCCGGCTTGTACCGTCCTTAGTGGAATGAAGTAGTCTTTTGAAATATTCTTTACAGCATCATGTGCCGCTACAACTACTTGAAAATACATAATGATAAATATAATAAATATTTTTGAAACATCACCTATTCCAAAGAGCAACATAATTAGTGGTAACAGGGCAATCTTAGGGATAGGTGCTATAAAATATATGATTGGACTAAAAAAATAGCTCAGTTTTTTATAGTATCCGATCAAAATGCCTGTTGGCATGCCAATACAAACAGCAAGTAATACCCCTGCAAATAGACGATAACTACTATATAGTGTATGAATAAATATTACCTTTATGTGAAGGATAAAAGCTGTTAACACGGTAAAAAAAGAAGGGAATACGTTCTTATCGGTTATCATTGCAAGTATTTGCCATATAAGAATCATCCCCACTATACCAATCCAGCTACTAATTGTATTTTTCTTTTTTAAATATTTCATAGGCTATAGGTTTTTATCCTTTCCCTAAGTGTACTATTCTACTTCCTAAATAATCTGCTTCTTCTTTGCTATGGGTTACTAAAAGTGTTGTTATCTTTAGACTTTTTTGTAAGCTTAGAAACAAATCCATGATATCTTCTTTGGTCTGCTGATCCAAAGCTGAAAATGGTTCATCCATTAATAAAATATCCGGCTCGTAAAAAAATGCCTGTCCCAATGCTGTTCGCTGATATTGACCGCCACTTAGGTATAGTGGATACTTCTTTTCCATGCCAGATAAACCAAGATTTTTAATTAAATCCAATGCCTTTTCATGGTCCACTAGGTTTCCTTTGGCTTTCTTTAAAAGAACAATATTTTGATATACCGTTTTCCATGGCAATAAACATTTATTTTGTGAAATAAGTGCTACTCGACATTTTTCTCCAATTGTAACATTTCCATGGTAGCCCTTATGAGACCCTGCTAATATATTAACAATTGTAGATTTACCGATTCCTGAAGCTCCTGTTAAAGCAACGATTTCACCTGGATGTATGGAGAAATCAATGTTTTCTAATATGGGGGTTCCAGGCTCATAATAGACTGTATTTAAATTTATATTTATCATAGATATTCCTAGTCCCCCCTTCCATAACTTTGTTGTAAAACTATTAAGTTAATCTTAGTATTATAAACCCTAAGTAACTTCGCAAATTCATCCTAGTCACATCTTTAAAAACTCTGGGTCACGATCATAAATATTGTGTTTTAACTGAATTAATCAGATATAGCAGAGAATTTTAACTGCGAAGTCTAAGTTATTTATTTATTTTATAAATCAATTCATCATAGGTATATAGATTTTTAATCAACTCTTTATCTACCAACCAATTCATCGCTTGTTCTACTTCTTCTTCCTCAGGTAATGTTGTTTTTTCATAGGTTGGTAACTGAATCTGAATTGTAGATTCTGGAAGGCCTACTTTTTCTATAACGTAGGGCATAAATTCTGATGGGTCTGTGTTATTAATATAATCAACTGCCTTATCGTAGGCTTCATAAAAAGCTTTCAACTCTTTTTCCTTATCCTCTACTGCACTTTTTGTAAATATCATAATTCCAGGATTAATTCCAAGGTCATCTGAGGAGGCAATAAGTACACCCCCTGCGTCAACAGCTGCTGACAGATAAGGTTCAGGTACTGCAATGGCTGTTATCTGATTGTTGTTCATTAATTCAAGCCTTGATGGTATCTTTGGTACAGAAGTTTTTGTAACTAGGGCGGGGTCTCCACCTTCTGTGGTGATGGCCATATCAGCTACATATTCAATAATTGTATTTAAACTAAGTCCAATTTCTTTTCCTTCTAACTCTTTTGGATTGGTTACAAGGGAATCTTTACTAGCTACAATTCCGTATCTCCCATAGGTCTTTGATGTAATATATACTGGAAAATCCCCTTCATTGGCAAGGCCTGCTGCTAATACATCAGAAATACTGCCATCTAAATTACCGGAATATAACGCACTATCTCTATCCACTGGACTTTTATAGATTTCTAACTTAATATTATCATCAAAATATCCCAAATGCTCTGCTACGACCATTGGAATAGAATCAAGATCTGGCATTATTCCAACTGTTAGGGTTGAATCTTTCTCCTTGCACCCTGTCAATAATAGCATAGAGGCAACGATTGCTGTCATAAAAATTTTAGATTTCTTTATCATATTTAACTCCTAAATAATACATAAATAAATGTATTACTGCCACAAAATTGTAACCATTTGAAAGAATGTGTCAGTGGCACCTTTGTATATTAGATTTTCTTTCAAAATTATTCATATAAATGTATTTTAATGTATCTGTTTTTCTCATACTTACCTTTATAAAAGTTTAAAGAGAATTTGGGATACAATAAACGATTTATGTATAACCACATTATACTGTACTTCCCCATACGGTGAATAGATGATTCTCTATTCCAGCAGATTTTAATAACCTGCCTACAATTCCATTGATTACGTCTTCTACGTCTCCATTATTTCCATAAAACATGGGAACAGGCGGCAGAATAGACACGCCTATATCACTTAGGGTTAATAGATTTTTTAAATGTATAGAAGAAAGAGGTGCCTCTCTTGGAGAGATCACAAGTCTTGTCTTCTCTTTTATACACACATCTGCAGCACGGCACAAAAGATTTCCACCAGTTCCAGAAGCAATTTTAGCTACTGTTGACATAGAACAAGGCACAATCATCATACCATCAGTTTCAAAGGAACCACTAGCAACAGGTGCAAACATATCACCATTACTATAGGAACTGATAACAGCTCTTTTATTTCTCAAACCATTTACAAATTCCTCCCATAGAAGACCCGTCTCATATTCAAAAACTTTTTTACCAATATCAGTAATTATAATATGCAGTTCTAAATCTAATCCAGATAAATAGGTAAGCATTCTTTGAGCCAATACGCTTCCACTAGCACCAGTTACCCCTACAATATATCGTTTCATCAACAATCAAACCTTTCAATCATTCATTTGTTACTATCAAAACGGATATTCCCAATCCACTACCCTACTTGATTCAGCAAAACTATTTATTTTAGTACAAAATCAATCATTGCAAATACAAAAAAAACAACACTTAAAACCTGGTTAATATGGTAAGAGGCAAAGATCATCTTACCCTTATTCTCAGGTTTTATATTGTAATGCTCTATTAGAAGTAGACCACAAGAAACGATTATACCAATTAAGAAGAAAATACCTCTTGGCATATACATATATATTGCCAAGAAGAATAAAATACATAAAATATGTGAGGCTCTAGCAATCCACAAAGCACCTTGTAGTCCAAATCTTGCAGGTACAGAATGAAGCCCTTCTCTTCTGTCAAATTCTATATCCTGTGTTGCATAGATAATATCAAACCCTGCAATCCAAAAGCACACAGCTGCACCTAGCATAAGAGGAATGAGCTCAATCTTACCTGTTACTGCAATCCATGCCCCTACGGGTGCCCCACCGCAAGCTATGCCTAGTATAAAATGGCAGGCCCAGGTCAGCCTTTTGGAATAGGAATAAAATATAAATAATCCTATAGCAAAGGGCAGTAAAATCAGGCATGTTATATTTAGCATATAAGCGGCAAATGCCATTAATAAAAAGCATAGTATGGTAATGGCATAAGCCTCCGCTACTTTTACTTTTCCGGTAGATAAGTGTCTATCCTTGGTACGTTCATTCTTTTTGTCAATATCTTTATCTGCAATTCGGTTAAAAGCATTGGCTCCATTTCTAGCTCCAAACAAGGCAACCAAAATCCAGAAAAATATACGCATATCTGGTATGCCGCCTGCTGCCCACAACATAGCAATGAGTCCAAATGGTAATGAAAAAATTGTATGAGAAAACATAACCAATTCCCCGTATTTTTTCAACTTATCAAATACCATATTTACTCCACCTCTTATCTACAAACTTCTTCATATCTTCAGACATTACAATATCATCTGGCCATTCTCTATCATAGCCTTCAGATGCCCATTTTTTAGTAGCATCTATTCCCAATCTATTACCAATCAAATGTAGAGGTGAAGAGTGATCAAGTGCATCTAATGGTCCCTCTGATATAATCAAGTCACGTCTAGCATCTATATTATTAAATACTTTCCAAGCAACTTCTGAGATATTATGGGGATTTACAGTATGATCAACTACAATAATCATCTTTGTATACATCATTTGTCCATTTCCCCACAATGTGTTTAATATCTTTTTGGCATGTGCAGGATATTTCTTCTCTATAGAGACAATGACACAGTTATGAAACACACCTTCTAATGGGAAATTCATATCAACGATTTCTGGCGCCACCATTTTAAGTAAAGGTAGGAAAAGTCTTTCTGTTGCCTTACCCATGTAGCAATCCTCCATAGGAGGTTTTCCAACAATAGTTGCCATAAATACAGGATTTTGCTTTCTTGTCATTTTGGTTATATGAAATACTGGATAAACATCTCTTTCTGAATAATATCCTGTGTGATCTCCAAAAGGACCTTCCATCCTTAACTCTTCTGTATCTACATATCCTTCTAATACAAACTCACTATTAGCTGGAACATAGATATCATTCGTCACTGATTTAACGAGAGGAACAGGTAATTTTCTAAGATATCCTGCAAACATAATCTCATCAATCATTTTAGGAAGTGGTGCAGTTGCAGCATAAACCGTTGCAGGATCACAACCAATTACTACAGAAACAGGCATTTTACCACCTAATTTTCTGTATTTTTCATATATTTCTCTACCATCTTTATGAAGATGCCAGTGCATTCCAGTGGTTTTTTTATCATAAACTTGTAATCTATACATACCAACATTTTGTTGACCTGTTTCTGGATCTTTGGTAAATACCAAAGGCAAAGTAATAAAACGTCCCCCATCCTGTGGCCAACATTTTAGTATTGGTAGTGTATCAAGATCGGGTTCTTCTATGACCTCCTGACAAGGTGCTTTTTTTATCTTAATAGGAAAAACAGATAAAAGTCTTGCAAGTCTTGGGATGGATTTGATTTTATCTGGCATTGTCTGGTAGTTAGAAAAGTCAATCAAATCTCCAATATCCTGTCCAATGTTATCTAACTTACTAGCACCTATTCCCCAGCTCATCCTCTTATAGGAGCCAAAGGTATTAATGAGTAAAGGATACGGTGAACCCTTTACTTTCTCAAAGAGCAAAGCCGGACCTTTCTTCTTCACTACGCGATCAGCAATTTCTGTAATTTCTAATATAGGATCAACTTCCGTTTTAATTCTAGTTAATTGTTTTCTTTCCTCTAGGAAATGCATAAATTGTTGTATATCTTTAAAAGCCATTTTTACACCTCATCTATTTCTTTCGTGTTTTGTCCAAACTATACTATACCACATTGTTATAAAAGAATCATTATAAATGTTTGATTGCATCAAAGTTATAGTAATTATTCAGCCACATCATACAATACTTATTATTTTTTCATATTTTGGATTTTTAATTATTTTATAATTATTTTTTATTCATTTGAAGCAACTCGAGACGCTCTCTCATCAGTTCTTTATATAACATAATGGAATTCCATGTCTTATTATGTTTTGTTAAAACAGCTTTTAATAAAACTGGTTCAATTTGCTTCATCCTATATTCAGTAAGGAATTGGTCTAATAATTCCTTAGAGAAATCAACCATTACAAACATTTCTCCAGGAAATTTTTCAACTTCCTTGTGCACATTTATACCCGAATATACGTTTTGCTCTGTGTTTTTTTCTGTGTCTGTGTTTTTACCACCTATGTCTTCACCAAAGTTAGATACCCTCTCAAGTGGTAGCAAATATTCTTCTGGTTGCACCCATTTAGTCTTTATACCGTTCTCACTACAAAGATCACTGATTCTATTTCTCTTTTTCTCTTCTATGTTAAAAAGTAAAATCCCTGCTTGTTCCATTTGATTACCATCCTTTCAATTTTGTTCTAAATCATTCTGTATTTTTATCAAAGGCCATTCATAGTATTTATTAATTCATAAAATCTTTCATGTATACATCAGTGGAACGATTCATTTCTTTACAGAAGTCAGACATGAATTTCCTGTTAAAAAAGTCCTCTAAACTTTCCTTTCCACCACGTTCCTCATACATTTCATCTAATTCATCTCTTTCCATGACTCTATAACCATTTTCATGAACGATATGCCTTGCTTTCACTCTTTCTGGCTTTTTGCGTTCTATCTGTTGTTTTGTGGGATACCCATACACCAACATAGTAACTGGAAAAGTACATTGAGGCAAATGAAGAAGTTCCTTTACCTTTTCACTATTTTCTATAATATCTCCAATATAGCAGGAGCCAAGTCCTAGAGAATGGGCAGCAACTACTGTATTTTGTGCTGCTATAATGGCGTCATTTGCTGCAAGTATTAGATCTCCTGTACCAAGTTCCCTTGGAGATAAATCATTTACTATAAATGTTTTATGCCATTTCTCATAATCCGCTAGAAAAATAAAGACCACTGGCGCCTTTGCAATAAAGGGCTGATTGTCGCAAAGTATGGATAGTTCTTTCTTTAATTGTTCATCTGTAATATCTAGCATAGTATATAAAGTCATATTACCAGCTGTTGGTGCTTGAAGAGCTGCCTGTATGAGCGCCTCCTTCACCTCTTTGGATACATGTTTATCTTCAAAAACACGTACAGATTTACGCTCCTCTAATTGTTCTAACACTATATTTTTATCACTCATACAATCAACAATCCTTTCTTTTCATACCTTTTTATCATTTATTTATCATTGTCATTTATTTATCATTATTAACTCATACTTTAGGGTTAAATATCTATATTTTATACCGTCTCTCCGCTAAGCGCAAACTGACTCATGTATAAATCATAATAAAAGCCTTTTTCCTTCATAAGTGCTTCATGACTTCCCTGCTCCGTGATATGCCCAGCCTTCATCACAAGTATGCTGTCTGCATCTTTAATTGTAGATAAACGATGGGCTATTACAAAACTTGTTCTCCCCTGCATCATATGGGCAAAGGCATTTTGAATCTTAAGTTCAGTTCTAGTATCTATAGAGGAAGTAGCTTCATCTAATATAAGCATAGGCGGGAGGGTTAACATCACTCTTGCTATACAAAGCAATTGCTTTTCTCCTTGTGATAATCCATATCCATCATCACTTATTACAGTTTCATAACCACTTGGCATACGCTTAATTACACTGTGTACATGAGCAGCTTTGGCGGCAGCAACCACTTCTTCCTTGGTGGCACTAGGTTTTCCCATTCTTATATTATCTAAAATTGTACCAGTTCTAAGCCAAGTTTCTTGAAGAACCATTCCATAATTAGAACGAAGACATGCTCTTGTCATGTTCTTTATATCAATCCCATCCACAAAGATGCTTCCACCATCCACTTCATAAAATCGCATAAGCAGATTTATAATGGTAGTTTTACCGCAACCTGTTGGCCCAACAATTGCAATTCTCTGGCCTGGATTTACAGTTAAATTTAAGTTCTCAATTAATTTTTTATCCTTTTGATAGGAAAAGTCTACTTGTTTTAACACCACCTTTCCTTCAACATTTTCAAATACAGCAGCATCTACTGCATCTGGAACCTGGGGATCCTCTTTTATTAATTCCAATACTCGCTTTATACAAGCCAAAGCATTTTGAAACTCGGTCATGACCCCTGATATTTCATTAAATGGTTTTGTATATTGATTTGCGTAATTTAAAAACACGGTTAATACACCTAATGTTAAATCATTATTAACAACTGCTAAAGCTCCAGTTACGCCAACACCCGTATAAACAAGTCCATTTATAAATCTAGTTGCGGGATTTGTAATGGCAGAATAAAAGATTGCACGTACAGAGACTTTTTGTAATCTCTCATTCATTTCCCTAAAATCCTCTTGAGATTTTCCCTCATGTCCAAAGGCTTGTACTACCTTCTGATTTCCTAACATTTCTTCCACAAATCCTGTTTGTTCCCCTCTTATTTCTGACTGTTTCTGAAACATCTGATAAGTCATCTTAGAGATATAACCTGCAATAAAGATAGATATAGGAGTAAGGCAAATCACTACCAAGGTAATGGTTATATCTTCCCAAAACATAAAAAATAAAGTTCCGATAATAGTCATAACACCTGGAAAAAACTGTGTCAGTGTCATTAAAAGTCCATCTGCAAATTGATCTACATCTGTTATGATTTTGCTGACCGTTTCACCATGTGATTTTTGATCTATATATTTTAGTGGAAGAATTTCTAATTTAGCAAATGCATCCTTTCTTAAGTCTTGTATCACGCCATATACTATCTTGTTATTACAACGGTTCATAATCCACTGGGATAAACCTGTTACACCAATTAACAATCCCATCCATATTATAATTTGACGAAGGCTTATAAAATCTACATTCTCTGGACCTATCATACAATCAATTGCATCCCCAATTAACTTAAGAAAATATAAAGTAGAATAAACCGAAACTCCCGCCAATATAATTGAGAAGATCAGCTGCCTCTTATATTTCATCAAATATCTAATGATTTCTCTCGTTGTTTTCCTTTGATCTATTTTACCCATTTTAATGACTCCTGTCTATTTATAAATTCTCGTACAGTACGCTTTTTTTCTCATTTACCAAAGATGTTAATTCATTATTAACTTCCAAACTTAAAACCGGAACCAGAATCATAAGTCTGATTCATAGTGTTTGGACAAATAATAAATAGACCTTAGACTTTATTTTGCATACTGTGAATGATATATTTCTTGATAGACTTGGCAATTCCTAAGCAATTCATCATGAGTCCCAGTACCAACCTGCTTTCCATTATCTAAGACAACTATTCTATCTGCATATTGAATGGAGGAGGTTCTTTGAGAAACAATAAAAACCGTTGGCTTAAGCTCCATATTCTTTATGGCATTTCTAAGTTTAGCATCTGTGACATAATCTAGGGCAGAAGCACTATCATCCAATATTAATATGTCTGGTTTTCTCACAATGGCTCTGGCTATTGTTAATCTTTGCTTTTGTCCACCAGATAGATTCTTTCCCCCTTGTTCAATCAAAAAGTCAAGTCCCTTCTCCTTTTCCATGACAAATTCTAATGATTGAGAAATGACTAGAGCCTCCTCCATATCTTTTAAGGTAGCATCTTCATTGCCCCATTTTAAGTTATCTTTTATCGTTCCTTTAAATAAGACTGCCTTTTGCATGACAATACCAATACGTTTTCTTAACTTATCTATATTATACTGCGTAATGTTCTTGCCTTCTAACTGTATTTCACCTTTTGTAACATCATAAAACCTTGGAATCAAATGAACCAAAGAGGATTTCCCAGAACCTGTTCCACCGATAATTCCAATGGTTTCTCCTTTATAAACCTCTAAATTAAAATGACTAAGGGCTTCTTCTTCCGTTTTAGAATAATTAAGGGAGACATTCTTAAAAGAAATCATAGGTTCTAGTCTGTTATGAACATTGATTTCATTCTGGTCACGGCTAAAGTCATATCCTAGTTCCTTTAGCTCCATACTATTTGACATATCAAAAACTGCAACAACTCGTTTACTACAAGCAACAGATTTGGTAAGTGTGATAATTAAATTTGCAAGCTTAATTAGTTCTATCAGAATCTGTGACATATAATTTACCAATGCAATCACGGCGCCAGTGGTTAATAAACTATGATTTACTTTAATTCCTCCCACCCATAAAAGGAGCAATATAGCTCCATTTACAAGAATGTAGGTTACAGGATTCATTAGGGCCAGTATTTTTCCAACAAATAATTGCATAGAGGTTAGTTCTTCATTAGCCTCCTTAAATGCTTTGATTTCTTCCTCTTCCTTATGAAAGGCTCTAATCACCCTCACCCCAGACAGATTTTCCCTTGTTATTGTTAATATCCTATCCAGTTTTTCTTGAACCATTTTATATAAAGGAATACTTTTGATCATTATGCCAAATACGATGATAAATAAAATAGGAATGACAACCACAAAGATAAGGGCAGCCTTAAAATCTATGGTAAATGCCATAATCATAGCTCCAAATACTATGAATGGTGAACGCATAAATAAACGAAGTACAAGATTAAGTCCTGACTGGATCTGATTAATATCACTGGTCATTCTTGTGATCATAGTTGATATGCCCAAGTTATCTATATCTGTAAAGCCTAATGATTGTATATGCTTAAATAAATGCTGTCTAAGCTTAGTGGCAAACCCAACAGCTGCAACAGCAGAAAAATACTGGGCAGTAGTTGATGTAACTAGACCCACAATACCAAGTAATATAAGAACGAAGCACATTTGTATAATATAATCTTTATCCCCATTGCCGATTCCTACGTCAATCATTAATTTCATTACCATAGGTACAAGCAGTTCAAAAGAAGCCTCTAATCCTTTAAAAAGTGGCGCAAGCACTACCTCTTTTTTGTAATCTTTTAGATAGATGTATAGCTTTTTCATGTAGGACTTCCTTTCTTTTTGAATCTTTCACAAGTCGTATTATAGGATATACCATATTTCACTATTATATATGTATTATAAAAATTATTCTATATGGACAGCTAATTTTTCTAAGATATTCGTAACGATATTCACCAAGATATTCATGATAATCTTGTCCCAAAGATAATATTGTATTTTATTTCCACTAAGGCTTGATAAAAAATATACCCAATGTGGGTAAGTCCGCCAAATAAATATAGATGCCAAGTTTCCTGTTTTCATGGATTAAGAGACAAATCAGAAGTAGTTCAAATCCACATACTTTGGATTTGAACTACTTCTGATCTAATTCTTATATTTTATTTTAGCTCTATTTCTTTTCCGTTTCTTTTCCGTTTCTTTTCCATTTCTTTGCTGCTTTTTTACTGCCTTTTCAATGCTTTTCCAAAGTAAGCAACTATATTTTCTCAATTCACTGCTAAAAAAATTCCTGAGAGTTCACATAAGATTCCTTCGTATAAAATACCGCTTCAGTAGATGCACCATATCTCTTTACCATATAGGGTTACCAAATTTAACTTGGTATAACACCAGTAACTGGATGCCCCTTCATACTCTCTTCTCTTGTAAATTTACTCTTTAGATCTACTGTCGCTCTGTTATCACTACTTGTTTGAAATGCCGACATAGCTTCTAGAACATGAAGCGTCTGTCTATAGTCAGCTCTAGGTCTACGTTTTGTTTCTAATGCCTTTGCCATATCAGCTAGACCTAATCCCCTACTATTTTCAGCATAGTTAAACATTAAGGGAATTTCCTTGTATTCCTTTTCCTCTTTTCTAAGCAAATAAATTGTTCCCCCAAATGTATTTGGATCTGGTACTAATAAAGTTCCTTCTGAGCCATAAACTTCAAATCTTGCCTGACCATTATAATGTACATCAAAAGTTGTATAGAGTGTAGCAATGGCTCCAGTATCAAACTCAAGGATTCCAGTAACATTCGTAGCCACATCTACGTTAACAACTGTTCCAGACTTTGGTTCACTTGTAATCGTCCTCTCTGGAAATGTTGTTCTTGCAACCCCAGTGACACTTTTGATTCCACCAAGAAGATTGGTTAAGGCTGTTAAATAGTATGGCCCCATGTCCATCATAGGTCCTCCACCATGTTTGTAATAAAATTCCGGATCCGGATGCCAACTTTCATGTCCATGGCATATCATAAATGCTGCAGCCCCTACAGGTTTACCAATAAAACCATCATCAATTAATTTACGACAAGTTTGTATGCCAGCACCTAAAAAAGTATCCGGTGCCCCACCAAGTAAAAGATTATAATCCTTTGCTAACTGGACCAATTCATTACCTTCTATAAGAGTTGCTGCCAGTGGTTTTTCTGAATATACATGTTTTCCTGCCTCTAGTGCTGCTTTTGTTACCTCATAATGCTCATAAGGTCTAGTTAGGTTTAAAACTATATCTATTTCTATATCATCAAATAATTCCTCCATGGTGTCATATAATTTAGGTATATTATATTCACTCTGTGCCTTTTGGGCTCTTTCTTTGATTAAGTCACATACTGCAATTATCTCTACTTCCTTAAATACCTTTGTTAAATTATTTAAGTAAATTCCACTAATAGCACCAATACCAACAATACCAATCTTTGTCATAATATCCTCCTTAATACATCTTAGCGTTATTTATAAAAGAATCTGTAACAAGATTATTACGCGTTGCATACGCCTTGCCCTCTCCAGCCCAAAGCATTCCTCGCTCCATCATTGTAAGCGCATTTGGAGAATGATCAAAAACATCATTGTGATGGCCTAATGCATTGTAAAATACTCTTCCATTTCCCCAGAACTTAGTCCAAGCAACTGGCATATCCACAGCTTTGTTAGATATATGATAATAATTAACGCTTGGAAATCTTGTTGTTGCTAATATCTCAATGGCAGGATCAATATGTAAATAATAATGTTCACTACATACCATAAAATCCTCCAGCCCCTCAACAATTGGGCTAGAACTATGCGCAATATTCACTTTATATTCGATTCCATCTCCCCCTGGATGACTTACCCATTGACCTCCAGTTATAAACTGCCATTCTGTGTTCTGCCTAAAAGAATCACACATACCACCATGACACCCCGCTAGACCTACACCTTCTCCAATTGCTTCTGAAATATTTTTAACATATTGGTTATCGATCTCACCCATAGTCCAACAAGAAACAATTAAATCTAATTTTTTGAGCTCATTTACGTCGGCCAAACAATCCAAAGAGTCATATACCTTTACTTCATACTCATTTTTCCTAAGAATCTCTGCAAAACGATTGGAAACTAAGACTGGTTCATGACCATCCCAGCCTCCTTGAAATATAATTGCCTTTTTCATACCTTACCCTCCTTGTAATGAAATCGCTTCTTTATTTGCTTCTTTAGAGTATTGACTCTAAATAATATAATAAAATAGTTTTTATATACGACAAGCTAATGTACTTCCAGAGATTTGAGATTCAAATACCTTCTCAATGACCTTCATAACTCTCAGCGCTTGTTCAGGCTTCACAATTAATTCTTCATTTTTTTCCATAACTCCAATTATATTTTTATAATAGTCACTCCAATCTGTGGTAACCTCTGGCAACTCCATAACTTCAGTTGTATAAGAAGGTCTTGGTGCCATGGTTCTAGTTGGTCCAGCCTCTGTATAAACAATATCATCAGACCAAGTAAGTTCCGCATCAGCCTTTAACTTCACAATCTTTCCCTTACAACTCCAGTCCTCTATAGAAACAGTTCCATCCGTACAACTTACATGCCATCTTGGATTATGTATAAAACAATTGGTTGACATTTCACAAAGGGCTGAGATACCATTTTCAAAGCGTAAGAATATCTTGATGTTATCTTCTACATCATCTGAATATAAATTAAATAAATGGGCATTAACAGAAACCACTGGGGAATCAATCAGATTTAAAAATTGATCCAATAAATGTACACCCCAGTCAAGAACCATGCCACCTCCATTTATTTTGTGACCTCTCCATCCATGCATAGCTCCCCTTGATCCCTGTACACGACTTTCTATAAAATAAGGGGTGCCTATACTCTTCTCCTGGAGTATTCTCTTAATCATAACAAAGTCCTTATCCCATCTACGATTTTGGTGTATGGAAAAAACTCTATCAGACATTTTAGCAACTTCTAGAACTTCTTCAAGTTCTGAAACGTTCATGGTAACAGGCTTTTCACAAATCACATTTTTTCCCGCCTTTAAGCACTTGATTATATAGTCTTTGTGGGAATCATTTGGTGTTGCAATGGTCACTAGGTCTATCATCTCATCTCCTAGTAATTCATCCAAATTTTTATATACTACAAGTCCCTTATCCTCTGCTTTTTTCAAGGCTTCTTCTTGAAGATCTAATACACCCTTTACTAAAATATTATCAATACGAGATGAGACATTTTCTGCATGCCATGCTCCCATGCCACCAAAACCAATAATAGCCATGTAATGTTTCATTACCTTCTCCTCCAATTCATTAAGCTTTATTTATTACAAGTATCTATATTTTCATTATATCAAATTGTATGATATAATACTTGTCATAGCATATTAATAATTAGACATTTATTGCAGTGAGGTGACTTTATATGAACTTTATTTATGAAAATAATACCGATAGATTTATGTTTCATACCTTTCGTAATTTTTCATTTCCAGCTCATTTACATAGTGGCATAGAATTCGTATGTGTGGAGGAGGGAGAAATGTATGTTACCATCGCAGGTCAGGGTAGAATTCTGACAAAAGGAGAGATAGGCATTGCTTTTCCCAATCAGATACATAGTTACAACATTGATAGACATGGCGGCAACAGTAGAGGAATTTTACTCCTATGCCCCTCTGAAGTCTGTGGTGATTATTTGTCTACCATACTACTTCACCATCCCAAAGATCCATTTCTAACAAAGGAAGTAATTCACGCAGACATAAAATATATCTTTCACTCCTTATTAAAATTAAATTCACCGACTAAGGATAACCTTCCACTTATCCGTGCATATATTCAATTAACACTAGCCCATCTATTACCTGCTTTGGACTTAATGAAGAACAAAGATACCCAGGCCCCTTCCTTAACCAAAAGTTTAATCACTCTTATGTCAGAGCAATATATGGAACCACTTTCCTTAGATCAGTTATCAAAAGTTTTAGGTGTTAGTAGATACCGTATATCACGGATTTTCAGTGAGAAACTACACACAACCTTTAGTTTGTATTTAAATACTTTACGCATCGATTATGCAAAGCACCTTTTAAAGGGGAGTGATCATGATATTCTAACTATAAGCCTTATGTGCGGATATGAAAGTACAAGAACATTTAACAGAGAATTCAAATCCATATGTGGCTGCCAGCCCAGAGAATATAGAAAGAAATAAGAAGGGGCAGTTTATTACTATGAAAAAAGCAGATTAAATAGATTATATAATTCGGTAATAGATATGTGTAAATACCAATATATTAATAGTAAGAATGTATTCGATGGTGATGTTATGGATTATGAGGAAACATTTGATAAACTTAAGTACTTTATTAAAACAGGTATCATTGTTTTATCAATCCTTGTACTTATTGTTTTAGGAATAAAATACATACCCGAAGCAATTCATGTTACCAATTCAGCAACCTCTGTTGACTTACCAATTTACGCTGTAGATCAAGACAAAAAAGTACTTTCTCTTAGTTTTGAATCTAATATGAATAGTCAAAATACGGAACAAATACTTGAAATACTTTCAGTTTATGATGTAAAAGCAACCTTTTTTATCACGGGTGAATGGGCAGCTAAATTTAAAGATGAGACAAAAGCCATAGCTGCCGCAGGACACGACATTGGAAATAATAGTGAAAACCACAAAGACCTTACACTTTTATCCAAGCAAGAAACCATTGAAGAGATATTAAATCAACATACACGAATCAAAGAATTAACTGGAGTGGATATGAACCTCTTTCGTGCACCTTATGGTGAATTTAATAACTCACTTCTAGATATTACGAATGACTTGGGCTATTATTGTATTCAATGGAATATAGATAGCTTGGATTGGAAAGATTATGGTGTAGAATCCATAATAAAAACTATCGTTTATCACGATTCTTTAAACAATGGTTCCATTATTCGAATGCATAATGGTTCAAAATATACGGCAGAAGCTTTAGATGCAGTCATAAGTTATCTACAAGAAGAGGGATATACCTTTGTGCCAATATCACAGTTGATTTATTCAGATGATTTTTATATAGATGAAACTGGAACACAATTTGAGAAGAACAAATAATGATACAAATAAGCCACTTATTAGCCAATACTCTTGATTTCAACTTCTAGGTGTGTTCTTAAAATAAAATTTGCATAACAATAGAGTAAGGGGTTATAACTTGATAATCAATCTAAGTTATAACCCCTTACTCTATACCCTATGCTATATTTGATATTTTATACTATATCTTATTCAAGACAATTGGAATATACACAGACGAAAAACTAGCATCAATAGAATCCACTATTTCTACTGTTTCAATATGTCTACACAAAGAATCAAGTCCAGTTTGAGTAAATTAATCAATCTTAAATCTTCCCACCATACCTGTCAATTCCTCTGTAATCTGGGTTTCACTTTTTATCACATCTGATATATTAGAAACAATTTCTGCAAGGGAGCCAACATTACTTTGAATCTTGTTTCCGTTTGCAGCTGTATCTTGTGCACCTTCTGCAATATCAGCAATTGCGTTCTCCACATCCTTCATAATACTGTCTATTCCAGAGGACATAGCACTAATCTTATTTAAAACCTCTTGTATTTGTAAGGCATCCCTTCCATATTGCTTGGCTGTGTCAACAAACTCTCCATAATCATTGGTTACAGTCTCTTTTAAAAATTTTAAAAGACCACTAGAGTTACTAATTAAATTGTTAAATGCCTTAAGTACTTCTTCAGTTGTCAATTGAATCTCTGAAACAGTTGCTGTTGTCTGGGCTGCCAGATTACCAATTTCTTTAGCAACCACTGCAAATCCTCGTCCAGCTTCCCCTGCTCTTGCAGCTTCAATGGATGCATTCAATGCCAATAAATTAACCTGTTCCGCTATCTCTGAAATATTTTGAGCCATTGTTCCAATGGAATTTACAATAACAGCGTCTTGTAAACTGCTTTCTAAATTCAACTCATTTTCTTTTACCAATACACCTGCTCGTACATAAGAAACTTGACTTTTTTCCCCAACCTTTTGTGCACGTTCTTTTACTTTATCTATCATTTCAGTACTTGCTTTTGTTTCCAGTGTTAAAACTTCAATTGAAGAATGTACTTCTTCCACAGAGGCATTTAATTCTTCCGTTGTAGCACTCGCACTAGTCATAGCCTCATTGACTTCTATAATAGCACCTTTAATGGTTTCGTATTCATTGGCCAAGCTAATTGCTGATCTATTTAACTCCTCACTGATATTTTTCACATTATCAGTGCCATAGGCAATTGATTTTATTACTTCCTTGTTATTTAAGAGGACAGTATTTAAGGAGACCTCCAGTTGGGCTATTTCATTCTTACCTTTAACTTTCAAAGGTTTGATTGTAAAGTCACCTTTTGATAAATATAAAGCAAGGGAATTAGCACTTCGAATGCTCTTTGATAGTACATTGGTTTGCAAAACAATTACAAAGGCAGCCAGAGCCATTGCAGCTACTAAAATAACACCTGATAATAAAGCCAATTCATTCACAGGCTTTTCTATTTCTGACATAGGAATCTGTATCAATATACGCCAGTCAAACTGGGTAATATTTGCATAATAAGCCTTATAACTAAGTCCGTCTAAGGTGTATTCACCATCACCTTGTTCATTTTCATAAATTTGATTACCAAGTTCTTTGAGTGAAGTATTCTTACTTGTTAGAATGTTTTGCTTAACCGCACTCTTTTCTCCCCTGTTAGCAAGATAATAGCCCTTGCTATCCAGTAAGGACATAAAGCCCGTATCACCAACCAAAATATTATTTATCATATCTTGTAAAGCATTCATTTCTATATTAATCGTTACAACTCCCAAAAGAGTGCCATCCTCTAGTAACATAGGAGCCACACAAGAGGTTAGGGTCTTACCGCTTAAAGCATCATAATATAGATTAGTATACACATTACTGGTAGAATTTACAGACACAGATTGATACCAATCTTTTGTCAAATAATCATTTTCTTCAGTTATATACTCATATGTAGTAACGGATTTATCTCCATCTTTATACAAATAGGTACCAGCATGTTTTTGTGCGCTATTCTTAGCATAGGCTTCAAACCATATTCCACTGCCATATATTAAGTCATTATCATAAATAGTCTTACTAAGCATTGTTTCATATACACTTAAGTCTGTTGTGGTATATGAACTTTCTACACTTCTTGCAACCTGTCCAGCCAGGATCGAAATTTTTTCCATGTTTACATTGATTTGATCTAATTGTTTTGTAAGCTCCGACTTCATATTTACATCGATTTGATTCTCTATAATTCTTTTACTCCCCATATAACTAACCAAAGATAGTGCAAACATAGATATTAAAATAACTGATAATAATACCACCAATAATTCTGATCTAATCTTTTTAAATCTCATATAAACCCCTCCAATTTATAGATTTGCTTTGATACTTTTTTCATTCTTTATTGTTTTACATTCATTTCTTATGACTTAATTTAATATCTCACTATGTGTTCTTGTTTGTTATATAATGCGATCCTATAATGTTAACAATAACTTCATAAAATTATCAAACTCTGTACATAAATGAATGTTACAATTTATTTATAGCATTGATAAAGCTTAATAAATTTTTTCATAAATGGCCAGTGGGTTATCCTACTGGCTCCTCCTCTTTATATCCCTTTGTTTCATACTAATTTTTACAAGAACTAAAAAAAGACGATAATTCTAGTTAAAATTCTATCGCCTTCGACATAAGTTTGATTATACTAATTTTATATCATTTGTCAATAAAAATTTATTACTATGCCACGGTGAATTTTTATTACTATGGTGTAGCATAATTTTGAATTATTATGACAAATAATTTGATTCCTTTCACAAATTGGAGTATAATAATTACATTATCTACCAACAAAAATATATCGATTTCATATAGGAGGTAACCGTATGGCTTTTTTTGATAAGTTAGGAGAAACCATTACAACGAAAAGTAAAGATATTGCGAAGAAAGCGAAAGAAGTGGCTGATATCACAACATTAAAATCCCAGATTAGCAGCCAGCAAGATATTGTAAACAGATCTTATATCACTCTTGGAAAAGAATTTTATAATGTAAATAAGATGAATCCCCCCATTGATAATGACGAAACTTTTAAAACCATAAGCAAAGCATTAGAAAAAATTGACCAGCTTAAAAATGATATTCAAATGATTAAAGGTACAGAAGCTTGTCCAAATTGCAATGCTGAAATTGCCAAAGATGCCATTTATTGTTCTGAATGCGGAATAAAAGTAGGGGAAAGTGTCTCTGCAGAGGATAATATCATCCAAACAAAGACCTGTGTACATTGTGGAATGATAACTGATGTGAATGCAGCATTTTGTACAGGCTGCGGCGAAAAACTTAATATAGTAGAATAACCTTAAAGCTTTACTCAATATTTAAACTTTACTATATTTATTCTTTATCATATTTATTCTTTACCATATTTATTCTGAATCTAGTTGCAAGATATTTTGAACAATACCAATACCAATCTTACAGCTAGACTCAGTCATAAAAATATCAAATTCATTTCTTTACAATTCCTGTTTTATATTTTTCCTTCTGTAGTCAATAACATTTTTTCTAATACCGTCTTATAAATCAAAACGATATGGGCATCTATAAAGCAATACTTATTAACGATAAACTCATAAGTCTTCATCAGAAACACCCCAATAATACCTACTATA
>JBKEAO010000026.1:0-19097 GCA_047972335.1 Anaerocolumna sp.
AAACTCTCAAATTGAAGTTTAATCATTTTCAGAATCAACATTGGCTAATTTTCTTAATCTAAGATTATCTCTTTCGAGATTTTAGCAAAGGTTAATTTCCGTCGGAATTTTCATTCCGTTTACTGTTTTAAGGTTGTATCAAAACTTTCGTCTTAATACTGTTCGTGATGTTTCTAAACCGAAGTTTATCACATCGAATTGAAAATTTTATTAGAATTTTCAGGGTTGTTTCACTGTTCAGTTATCAAGGTCCTATGTGCTAACACCTTATTAATTTCTCAAAAAGTTTTACCTTCTAGCGGGTCAGCAAAATGAATTATATCACTAAGGCTTGATCATGTCAACACTTTTTTTATTCTTTTCGCTTCTTTTTTCTGCATTATATGATTTATGTAATTAATCCCTGATTTTATGGTGACTTACATACTTTCTTATGACCCCTACTCTAAAATTCTTGTATTATCACTCCCTATTTTTTACACCATACTATTTTCTTTATGATAACTATTTTTACTATTGGTTTATTTCATTCATGTTTAAAATAAAAGAAGTATATAGATCGATTTAGATTCTTTCCCCAACAACTTATTTTCATTCAGTACACACACATATTTTACACAGGTGTGAACTGTCTTGCTGGATGTATTGACCAAATCAGTCATATACTACTTTTATTTTTATCTATTATCTCATATTATTACTTGTTAAACCTAGGATCGCTGGCAAAGATAAATATCTTCAATTTAGAATCTTTATTTACTATTACATAAAAATTATTCACCACAAATTAAGATATTAAAATCTGTTACAATCCAGTTATATCTAACGGTTCATTTCACTCTGATAACCTGTGTTTTTATGACCTTCAATAATTCTTTCAATCTCTTTTAAATCTGTTGCCGGTAAATCACCCAACACTGTATTTTTCACAGCACAAGCTGCATTACCATATTCCTGAGCCGTTTTACAATCTCCGGTCTTTAGTAATCCAAATAAAACACCGGATACATAAGCATCTCCGCTGCCAATTCGATCTACAACTTCAATGTTTTCATAAGGCGCTTCCTGATAAAATGTATCGTCTTCTTTGCTATATATGGTTGAGCCAAAAGTATGTTTCTTAGGACTTAATATTTTTCGCTCAGTTGAAGCTATTACATTAATATCATATTCTAGTGCAAATTCCTTAATAATGTCTTTTAATTCCCCTGTTCTGCCAAAGGTTCTTCTTGCTGTCTCCTCAGACATAAATAAAATATCAACACAAGGAAGAATGCTTTCTATAATAACCTTTGCCTCTTCTTCTGACCAAAGATTTGCTCTAAAATTTACATCAAAAGAAATCATTGCTCCGGCTTTTTTAAAGTTCTTTATCAAATCCACTGCCGTCTGCCTAGTCTGTTCTGATAAAGCTAGGGAGATTCCGCTCGTATGAAATAGTCTGGTTGATTCGTAAATATCAGTTGGTATATCTTCTGTTTTAATGGTATTCACTGATGCATGTTTTCTATCATAAACAACGGTAGGTTTTCTTGGATATACGCCGTGTTCATAATAATATAATCCAAGTCTAGCTTCTTTTGAATCATCATATATAAGCCAATCATCACTAACACCACAAAAACGAATATTATTTTTGATGTATGTGCCTAGCTCATTTCTTGGTAACTTTGATATAATTCCTGTTCTAAGCCCCATTAATGAAATACCTGATACAACATTTAACTCTGCTCCACCAGCTCTTTTCTCAAATGCTGCACCAGATTGAATTCTTTCATTAACTGGAGATGATAATCTTAATAATATTTCTCCAAACGCTAATGCATCAAAAGCTTTTTTCTCATTTATATTATCCATAAGCACTCCTTCTAAGGGGCAGTATATGAGCCGCATAATTGTACTTGTAACCGGTACTTTATGCAGCCCATTCTACCACTTTATCTGTTTAAGCGAATATATGCAATCCGCTATACTACTTGCTCCTAACCTATCATGTAAACACATAAATGATTTACACCCTTTAAACGAGTAGTTAATCTAAAAATATACTGACTCTTAAACACTACAAAAAACTTTTACAAACTATAAAATCTTATCTAAACTATAAAAATCTTACTTCTTTTGTAATAAATGAATAGCAAAATCCCCTACTTCGCCTTTAAAATATACTGCAACCATTTTATTGTTTGCATCATATTTCGCTGTATCCATATCAAATTCAAACCCTTGCATTCCTAGGTGATACATAGCTCTGTCAATGTAGTTTGTTTGAATTGCAATATGTCCGTTTTTACCTAAGTATGGACTCTTCATAACTTCTATTCCAAGACCTGCAAATATAGAAGAACTTCCTACATTCTTAGTAAATCCAAATAGTTTTTCAAATGAAGTTGCAATAGAATCAGCTTTTTCTTCATCCGACGCATTAATTCCTATATGACGTAATTCAAATCCTAACATTTTAGTGATAGCTTCTTTTGTTAAATCTCTGATTTTATCAAAATCACCAGATTTAATCAAATCATCACTTACCATCCAGCTACCGCCACATGCAATAATCTTAGGGAAATCAAGGTAAGATATTAGATTCTTTTCATTGATACCGCCAGTTGGCATAAATTTCATATTTACATAAGGTGCTGCCATAGCTTTAATCATATTTAACCCACCTGCTGCTTCTGCTGGGAAAAATTTAACTACTTCAAGGCCTAATTCAATTGCCTGCTCTATGTCACTAGGATTAGCACAACCTGGTGTAATTGGGATGTTTTTATCCACGCAGTACTTAACAATCTTAGGATTAAGTCCTGGACTAACAATAAATTTTGCGCCTGCATTAACTGCCTTGTCCACTTGTTCTGTTGTAAGAACAGTACCAGCACCAATTAACATATCAGGGTATTCTGTTGCCATAATGCGAATTGCTTCTTCTGCTGCTGCAGTTCTAAAAGTAACTTCTGCGCAAGGTAATCCGCCTTCACATAAAGCCTTTGCCAAGGGACTAGCATCCTCAACCCTATCTAATTTTACAACTGGAACAATTCCTAAATTTCTAACTTGCTTTAAAACGTCGTTCATATCTACACTCCTATTCAATCACTTAATATAATATTTATTTACTGCAGTTTATAACTGCTCGTTAACTAAAATTCTAGAGTGCACTAAATGTAATACAGCCAGAACACATGATTTTTATTCATATAAATTGTCTAAACAAAATAATATATTCATTATTGACTTCAGTTAAATAATCAAATTATAATCGCTCAAATTAATATTAATCAAATTAAATTCTTTCAAACTGTAGCCACTCAAAATCAAAATTGCTTCCTGGTATAAAGACAAAACTAACATTATGTCTTCCTGTGACACTATCTAGAGTAAACTCTATTTCAGTATACTCTTTTATGGAAGGAAATTCAATAGCAACGTTATTTCCGACTTTTTCTACTCTATTATTCTCAATAACATAGCTGTCTCCATATATGCAATCATAGTTTCTTACATAAATACAGTCAAAATCCCTATTTCCTTGTGTAAAGGAAAAACCTCCAAAAATAATTTTATCCACTATTTCCGATATATAACTCTAATGTAGTGGATCCATTTTTACCAAAGTCCACTCCCGTAAAACCAATGACCGTTTTCTCAAAAAATCCACTGATTGCAACATTTAGTGGCACATACAGCGAAGTCGGCATTCCCCGTCTTCAAGGGATGTGGCTAGACCTTCACTAGTTAGATTTGTGCCATGCCTGGCACACAAGAAAAGTGTATAGGTTTTACTAGCGTACCATTCTTGTTGTTATTTTAAAACAACATATCTCCAATGTTTACTATAAAATTAAGCAATAAATTATTATCATATATAATGGTTAGGAATGTACTTTCATTTATCATCAAAAACATATTCTGTCCGATTTTTGTAC
The DNA here is from genome assembly GCA_047972335.1 of Anaerocolumna sp. Lineage (GTDB taxonomy): Bacteria > Bacillota > Clostridia > Lachnospirales > Lachnospiraceae > Anaerocolumna. The sequence continues at coordinate 3,930 of JBKEAO010000026.1, forward strand.
CACCTAGTACAGTTAAAAGTATACATCCAATCCAAACCACTACAATACCTTGTAATAATCCCGCCAGTAATCCCGCTGTCTTGTTAAGTCCATTAATAATAGGAAGCTTACTAATTATATTAAGGGTTTCACATAATAAAGCCAGCCCAATTAATATGATTAACATAATAACTAAAAAAGATGCCGCATTTATTATAATCCTTGCTATGGAGTTACTTATGTATTCTTTAAAAGTATCTACTGCCATTGCTTTGTAAATATCTTTTGTATTATTTTCTACCAATGTATTTCTAATTGCCTTTGGAACTGGAAGTTTATTAATAAAGTCAATCTGGTCAGAAACCTTTGAACCACTTCCTTTAAAAGAAACCACTTCTTCTACCTTATCTGTCACAAACCCCATAACTTTATGATTGTCCTGCAATTGTTTGCTTATAACAGGGCTAATCCATACGGTTAGCATTAACGCAATGATTGTTGAAAACAATGCAAATACGGTACGTATAAATCCCCTGCGTCTTCCATTAAAGGAATATCCAATTAAAATCGCTGCAACTATTATTAATAACCAATTCACTACAATCACCTCATACTTTGACTTTATTTTTCAGTTAACTTAACATCTTCAATGCTGTTGCTATTTATAATAATATATTTATTAAAACCTTTTCCCGGGAAAATATCCATTATCTCTTCGTTAAATTTATAATAGAATTTCTGCTTTCCGTTTAGATTATAAATGTACCACTCAGTTCCTGAATACATAATTATTTCATCATCTGCAATATGAATTTTACTATAGTCTAGATTTGTTTGAAAAGACAATACCTTGTTTCCCTCTAAATCATAAAGATCAATTTCATATTTGCTTTCACCACCATTATTTAAAAGCGATAATCCAATATACTCTTCACTATAAAAAATAGTTTGTACTTCTTTCTCAAGTATCTCTTCGTGAACTAGCTCTGGTAATTTCTCCATCGAATATATATAAAATCTGTCATCGCCAAAAGCACAAATTGTATTGCTATTAATAAATTCAACATCCCCAATTAAGGTTTGTCCAAGATCTTGTGCACCAACTAATTTGTTTGTATAATTATTTCCCGTTTCACCGAAGTTTTGAAACGTTAACTTATTTTGTATCGTACCACTGTTTAGGGCAACATAACTTGTGACCAATCTGCGCCCATCTTTAGATAGTGCAATGTCTATGGGATAACCATCTTCTTTTGTAAGTGTTCTTATTTGTAATATAGGGTCATTCACATTATCTTCAAATGAATAAAATTCCAAGAGGTTTTCATCCCCTCCATCCATTAAAACAGCGACTACGCCTTGATTTGCAATCTCAGCTTTTATAATTGGATTATTGATATTAATCTCTACTACTTTACCACTTCCATTTATAAGCTGCAGATCTTTACTACCTCTATCATATACTACAACATAGTTACCCATCTCATCAATCACAGGGTCCTTCATTTGAAACATGCCATTAAATAATTGGACTCCACTACCATTCATAGCCATGACACCGTCTCTACTTAAGCGTAATATACCGTTCTTATATGGATAATACGTGGCTGATGTAGTGTCTTTTCTTTCTGTAGACTTAATCACCTCATAGCTATTATATCGTCTATTTAGTACCATAATTAATATGGTTAATACTACTATTATAAATGTTGCAAGCGAAATAACTGTAATAATCGCCATTCTTCTTCTGTGTTTTTTCTTTCTAATCTCATAGACTCTTAAGTCTTGTTTTTCTAGTACGACTGCCATAAGTGCTCCTTACATGTTCCCATGATTTGTAATATGTACAAACTACATTATACATTATTTTTATCTTTGTGACACTACTTATTTTACGTATGAATTATGACATACTTATTTTACGTATAAATCATAAAAGCTCATTAAAAACAAAGACGCTTATCCTGTCCTTGCATTTAATCATAAATTCATAAGGGGCCTTCAAGGCTAGCCACGAAAAAAGAAACCGCAAGGAGCAGGTAGTTATACTCATTGCGGCGACTATGATTAGGGTACTATTATTTTCTGACCAGCATATATCTTGTTTTCGTCTTCTATCCCATTTAGTTCCTTAATTTTATTCATATAAGCATAGGTTTCATATAGCTTATAACTAATAGCTGCCAAAGAGTCTCCTGATTCTACTGTGTAATACCTTGTTGGTGTTTCCTCTGTCGTTTCTTTTTCTTCAGGTTTTACATTGGTTACTTCCTCTGCTGTTTCATTATCTTTTGCTTCATCCTTTTCTAAATCTTCTTTCTGACCGCCTTGCGTTGCTTCCTCTACATCTGTTGCTTCTTCTGTTACATCTCCTGGTACCGTCTCAACATCTAAGGTATTTCCATTTTCTGTATTCGCGCCTTCTGCTTCAACATGTTCAGTATCTTGATTAGAATCAGTATCTACATTTTCCGTATCTTTATTAGAATTTGCATCATCTACGTCTACATTCACTTCATTCTGAACGCCGTTATCTTCTTCTGAGTCTGTGGAGGAATTTTGTGCACCATGTCCCATGGTCTCCCTTGTATCGTCATTAGAGGAATCATCATTGGCTAGGGATAAAGTTTCAGAGATATTATTTAGTACCAATTCCATACTTTTCATTTTATCATAATTATCTAGCATGGTGGCCGCTATGACAAGTACAATAATGGCTAATAAAGAGCTGGCTGCATACAATAACCTAATTACATTCCTATCATCTTTTACTTCTTTTTTATCTTTGATAATGCTACGAATCTTTTTGGTAGCATTATCTTCATAGGAGGCTTCTACTCTAGTATCCTCCTCCTTGTTCTCCACCATATAGTTTTGCATTTCTTCATTCTTTTCATAATATATGTAATAGCCATCTAGTAAAACTAGCTGATTGTTTTCACTTATATAAAAGCTTTCTTCTTTTTCCATACTATCTAATTTCAGAAAAACTTTATCAGGTCCTGAGAAATTACTCATATGAACTTTTTTTATCTTCTCCATACTATCTAGATAAAATTCAGGTCCTGTTAGTGCCCAGCCAATGATTTCAACGTCAGTAAAATACTTCTTTATATTTTCATATATTCCCGTCCACCCTTCATCGGTTAAGCTTATACCACTTGAAAGGTCAACATTTTTCATTTCTATAGCGCCTTTTATAAATATATTTTTGCAGTTTTCTGTCTTTGCATAATAACCTAACAAGACCGCGGCTTTACATCCTCCAGGATTTCTTTCTGAAAGTTGCTTTATAAAGGTCATTACATAATCTTCAACATAAATTATTTTTCCACGGGAATGAATGGTTCCAATTTGCCTTAAGTTTTTTGGTATTTTTATTGGTACGGTACTTGCCGGATCTGGTCTGCCATTATGACCTTTACCATACGCATTATCCATGTTTTTCTTCCTCCCAACTTGCCGCCCATAGACGCTAATATGTACAAACTCATACGAAAAGTATTGTTACTGTCAATCATGGTACCATACCATATTTAATTATTATGTCAAAACATATGTACAAAAATAAATTTATTTATTTTTATTTATGGCCTAATTCGTCCCATTTCTTAGTTATTTGCCAAAATAATGGCTTGTTTTTTAAATCACCCATTGAAATATCAACATTTATAAAGATTTATGGCTTGTAAATTATTACTATCCTTTGATTATTTTGTTATCTGTCGGTAATACTTTGATTATTACAGAATATGGTTGTATTGTACGAGTTTAATCAGGAGGTATAGATGAATAAGGAATTAGAGTTAGAAAAAAAGTTATATTACTTTAATACAAAAGATCGTTATTCAGTTTATGAGTTTAGCAAAAAGCTTCATGACCTGTTACAAAATAAATCATTGCAAGATAAACCCCTCGTTTTTTTGTGTATAGGTTCAGATCGTGCCACAGGTGATTGTTTGGGCCCCATCGTTGGTTATAAATTGTCTAAATTACAGCAACATAACATTACACTTTATGGTACACTTGAACAGCCGGTGCATGCAAAAAATCTTAGTGAGACTATAGATTTTATTCATCGAAAACACCACAATGCAACAGTTGTTGCAATTGATGCTTCCCTTGGCAAATCAGGTCATATTGGATACATTACCTTAGGAGAAGGTCCTCTCTTACCAGGCGCTGGAGTTGATAAGGCTCTTCCTCCCGTAGGAGACATATTCATAACAGGAATCGTTAATTTTTCTGGCATGTTAGATCATATGTTACTACAGACCACAAGACTTAACGTAGTTATGCTTCTTGCTGACTATATCTGCACAGGAATTAATTATTGTTTTTATAAGCTTGGTAAGGAATATGTGTAATGTAATAATTACGATATAGTCCAAAGCACTAAAGGTTATTTAAAATTTTGTCAACAAAACTATCACAAGAAATATTTGAACAAAACTATTGCAATAAATAATAGAACAGGCTTTTTGTTAATGTCTTACGATGATATCTTTAGACACAAACAAAAAGCCCTTTTTTACGTAAATATTAATACTTTTATAAGATTTAATATCTTCTACATTTTGAGCTCTTTATAGCTCCAAAAAGCAAGGCAGAGCTCAAAAAATCTTTATGCATTATTTTCACCTTTGTAATATCCAATGGCTTCTGATATGGTATTTAAATTCTGTTCTTCCATAATCTGATACAAGGTATCTAATTTTTCAGAGGTCATAAATTCTTTTCCCATAAACACTTCATAATTATTCGTAATATCCATTGCAATATTTTTAATCGTATCTTCCGTATCTTTGCATTCTACATAAACCGTACTATACTCTTTTTTCATTCCATTTAGCTCGTCTTGATGCCTTGCTGTTATCTCCTCTTTAATGACAAGCTTTGTTGCAGATTCAAATGTATTCATAGCTTCTTTTCTCTGTTCATTTAAAGATAGAACTTCTGCTTCTAATTCTTTTAATTCATCATTAAAATCATCAAGCTCATAGATACTTTCATCTTTATCTTTTAAGATTCCTTTTTGTATACTATTTCTTTTTCTTTGATTCAAGATAAGAGAAACTCTAATTTGCGTAATTTTTGAAAATGCTTTGTCGTATCTGGCACGCACATTATTTTCAATTAGCAAATATGCACCACCAAAAATTACGACAATTAAAACATACGCCAAAAATAAGAATACCATATTCATTTCAGAAAGATATTTAACATAAATTCCGTAGGGAAGTGCAAGAAGCAATACTAAAAGTACTACTAGAATAATGAATAAATCACCAAAGCCTTTTGGCGTAAAGATTGCATAAAACAAACGATTATTATAAATCCTTGGTATTTTATTCATCTTAAAAATATCTTTTATCTCTTGCTTCATCAGGCGAAAGTCTTCTCTTAAACTAGACGTTTCCTCCTCTATACGTTGTGACACTTTCGCACTCTTTGATTTTTCTTTTTTGCCTTTAATCTTTTTAGATCTTTGTCTTGTAGACTCAATTTGAGAATTATATGCTGCTTCTATCTCATCTTTTCTTTGCCTTATGGTGTTATTCGTTTCATCTGCAATTTCTTTCTCTTTGATCTTAATTAACTTTTCAAGATTTGATTCTTTTAGGTTTAATTCATCTCTTTTATCACAATAATTATTTAATTCTACCAGCTTGTCCTTCACACCAAGCAGGTCCCCTCGTCCACCGGATAATATATTGGGTTCCATTTCATTCTTCCTCCTATTCGACGCCTATCGGACCGCGATGTTTTAATATAGTATAAAACATCATAGTATTCCTTTATTCGATTTTACTAAAAATAGCGTAAAAGGTCAATAATTACTGCACTTTCAGGTGTGTTTTTGGTGTGTTAAATAAAGTTCTAAAATTAATATTAAGAAATAAGTTATATTATTTTCATCTTTTGTACAAATATTCTTCACATTCCTATACTATAATTAAGTCAGTAATCAAGAAAGCCCTCTTTCTTGTTCACATAGATAAATCTTTTTCATTGGCGCTGCCTTATCAACTCCCCCCCTCATATGATAAGGCAGCCCTCCCTCTATTTAAAACTTTTTTATACAAAGATTATGATTCCAGCGCTAAAAATTCCAAAGTACAATTGGACTAAAAACTATAAGTTTATATATTCACCTATTTTTACTGCTTTTGAATATTTGCTATGACCCACTTCATTTGTTTTAGCAATTGGCAACTTAGGATTATCTATTATCTGTAATATTATCTCTGCAACTTCAGGTTTTAATTCCGATTTCATCATTTCAGTGAATGTTCCAAGAATAATTCCTTTTATTTTTTGAAACACACCCATTTGTTTTAATTGATTTAGGTAAGTTATAATGAGAGGCACATCACCGCTACAACTTTCAATAAGTAGAATTTTGTCTGTTACATTAGGTAAATAAGATGTTCCTGCTAATTTTAAAAAGCATCTGATATTTCCCCCAACTACAATTCCCTCCATGGAACTTCCTTGTATAAACTCATAGGAAAAATCGTAAAGTTTTTTCTTCTCACCAAACACAGACCGATAAAACATCTCTTTACTTTTCCCTGTTCTATCTTTACATATGTTTCTGATTTGATATAAAATACTAGGAACTGCAGCTTGACTATATACACTATTAATCACACAAGTCAAGTCGCTGTATCCAATCAGGGGCTTTGGATTCTTTCTAATAACTTTATAATCTAAATGTTCTAATACGTCATTGGCTATGTTTCCCCCTGAGATATCAAAGATAGCTTTTATATCTGTGTTTTGATAGAAATTCATTAAGGTTTCACCACAGAGTTTTCCCCTTGCTAGTATAGGAATATCAATACCATAAATATATGGACTTACTATAACTTCTAGTTCCCATTCTTTTAATATAAGTATTAGTTCTCTTATTTCTTCTCTGCTTTCCTCTTCTAAGGGGTTAGAGCAGGCAACTATACCTACTTTATCACCTTTATTTAATTGCATAAATCCACCTCTTACACAAGGTCATTTAGCAGGACCATGTGAATATGATCCTCCCATTTGCCGTTAATTTTCAAATATTCTTTGGCTAATCCTTCTTCCCTAAATCCTAATTTTTCTAAGACCGCTCTTGAGGGAAGGTTTCGTGGCATAATATTTGCTTCTATTCTGTGCAGTTTATACTCTTTAAAGATAATATCAATACCTCTTTTAAGTGCTTCTGTCATGTACCCCTGATTTATATACGCCTCATCCAGGCTATATCCTAAATGACAGGACAAAAACACACCTCTGACTATATTGCTAAAGGATATCATTCCTATCACTTTGTCCTCCTGGGTTTTTGAAAACAACCATAGTCTAAGCATGGCGTTACTTTTTATATTTTTAACTTCATTCATTAATTGTTCTTGATGATATTCAACTGCATAAAAAGCATCCGTTCTAGCCGGATCCCATTCTTTTAAAAATGCTTTATTTCTTATATAATAATCACATACCAGTGATGCCTGTTCTTCATAAAGTACTCTCATATTTAATCGAGGTGTTTCATAATGAAAATTCATTTATTTCTCCTATTCAGTACAGTTGTTGCTCGTTCATATTCTTTCTTTTGTACAAATATATAATACTGTCTGTCAAATTTACTATTTGTACCAAAACTGCCTAGACCTCTTCTATTTCTATTTGCATTTAGATGTACAATGCGATAGGCATATTTTATACCATGTGCTCTAAGATTCTCTTTGTTGTTACTAAATTCCTCCATAGAAAACCCAGTATATACTTCTTTCTTGTTCCTTTCCTTCGAAAACTTGCTGTTTGTAAATTATCCTATATCACTTTTTATGGTACATCAATTATTTCTGAAATCAGATTTCGCTTATTGACTTTCCAATATGCTTATCCTTCCTCCACTGAGGAGCCTCTAAATCATCACCCCAATATTCATTCAGATTACTTATTTTCCCACTTGTTATTTCAAAAAAAGATGTAACGTGGAATGACATCTCATTTGTCCATACATGAGTGACCGTAATAACTGTTTTTCCAATCTGTTCTATACGCTCAACCTCACCATACCAGTTCCCTGGATAATCACAGTTCGCTCTCAGAAACTCCTCAAGATTAAACTGTTCATTCGTATTATGCCATCTGATACAGGCATCTTTATAAAAGAAATTCCTTAATTCTTCTTCATCCTGTGCCGCAATACAACTCCAATATTGCTTAAAAAAAGCTTCCATACCCACTTTCCTTCCCTGGAAATTTATATCTATCAATGATAAATATTCTACTTTATTCCATCAGAGTCTCATGAAAAATTGTTATCAAAATACTATTTGGTATACTCTGATTTAGATAAATCTGCAACATACCCTTTGGTGTAAGCTTATATTGCACTAAATCATTTATATACTCCACAGCAGCTTTCGCTTCAATATTTATATGGTCTTTAAATGGTATAATTCGAATAAATTTTTCTCCCACATAATAGCTTGGTATTTTTGCCCATAATTTTTCTTCTATCTCACAAGGAATACTTTGATATACCAGATTCCTTAAATCAAAAAATAGTTTTTGTATGTCAGCGCAATATTTTTGAGTATATTCCTGAACCTCTTTCTTCATCTGTTGCTTTCTCCTTCAATAAGTGCACCTGACATTCACCTTTTAAGGTTTGCACATTTTATGAATCCTTTGTAGCTTTATTTTCATTTTACACCACATCTTCTTTTATTACTACTCATTTTTATGCAAAAAACGCAGGAGAAAGAGGTGCACGGGGCACGGCTTTGACCTGCGTTGTAAAACTATTTATTCCTGTTGTTAAACTATATTTGCCTGTTGAAGGACTTAATTTTTCATTCACATAGTAGTAAGTATAAGGTTTATGGTATAAGTTGCAAAGATGATTTCTATATCCTGTTAACCCTGGAGTTTTAGTATCGCTAGTTCCATCGTTACACAATCAAATGTTAATTCAATTTGGTTATCCCAATTTAAAAACTTTTCACATGATATTTTTAATACATTTTTGTTCCATGTTCCAAATTCAATATTATCCATCCCCAAAGGACTTTGAATTGGTTGTTTATCATCCAAAGAAGCTTTAATAATATAAATATGATAATCATCAGACAACAAAAAATCTCCCGATGGTATAGCTGTTAGATTCTTATATTGGGGTTGAGCTTCATACTCTAATATTTTTGCATTGTGACAATCCAATTTATATAAATAATCAGATGTTAGAATTAAGACAACATCACACTTACTAGAAACCGCAATACTTCTTGGTAATCCTCTGAATTCACCATACCACTCATCATAATCGTCATTCAGAAATTTGACCCAAGTCCAATCCTGCGAATTCCACGGACTCAAGATATCATATATTTCTTCTCTATATAAACCAGAAATTGGTTGGTTTGATATTTCAGCATTTATTATCACTTTTACTCTCCTTTTGCTAATAATATCAGAATAAACACCTTGCCTTTTAAAAGAATTTCTACTTAATCCTGCAAATAGCCATTACCGTTATTGACGTTACTAAGATAGCAGATAAGGAAATGGTGTTTGAGATTGGATATAGGATAAAAATTAAGTAGATAGAATTATTTCAAATCAATTAACATTTTTCTTACTTCATTGAAATTCATTTCCTTGTATCTATTATCTGCATATAAAATATTCGTTGTAGCTTCTAGTTTATCTATTAATGATTAAATATCAATATCATCTGGTAATCGTTCATCTGCATTATTTACTATGCAAATGTATTCACCAGTTTCATATTTAAATTCATGATGACTTATAACTGTTGTACTGTCAATTAAATCAAAGTATTCTTCTAACCTCTCAATCATGGTTTCATAAACCACCTCAAAGAGTGCTTCCTTATCAATTTTGACAACCCTGCATGTATTACTTTTTAGGTGTTTAACCTTCCTATCCATATAAAATTCCTCATATTTCATATGTTGTTAAGAGAGATTGTGCATCAGAGTTTGTGCTCATTTACCACTTGTTGCAAAATAAGGCCCTAGTTCCCCTTCATGCGTAAATGCAAATGTCCATTTAAAATCCTTATCGGTTATGATTATGTCCTGATAACAATCCGCTAAATGCCACCGAAATTTGTCTGCACTATTGAACTTCACCACTATGTCATAAAAACTTATTAAAAGATAGCAGTCATTTTTTTCTTGATTATTATAAGCTGTAATGGCTTCTTCTCCATTCAAGCAATTAGCAAACCTGTAACTATATAAATGCCACAAGTAATTACCAGCTCCAAAACAAACTTTTTTTGCTTTGTTTCTTTCTTGAATAGGCGTAAATCTATGGAACCAATGCCGTTTAAACTCTCTTACCTTTTTAGAGGGCATTATTTTAAACGGTATTTGTTGCTTTTTTAAATCCTTAACTACAGATTTCAATAAAGATTTATTTCTATTGCTATCTATTAAAGTTCGTAACAATAGGCTTTTGCTACTAAGATTATACAAAAAGTAGTTAAAATAAAATAATAGATTATAATGCTTTCGTTCCATCAAAGTGTTATTACCCTTTCTTAGTTAGATTCGTACTTGGAAACTATTTTGTAAGAAGTTAATTGTAGATTATGTTTATGTTTCGTAATTCAATACTTTGGTGCATAAACAAGATGCGTGTCCAAATCAATTACAAAATCAGCCCTAACATCATCTGAAAAGCTATATTCATCATAATAAAACATACGACAAAAAATGGTTGTAAACTCTTCGCTATCTGTGATTTTAAGTATTTCTTTCATTTTTTGACTTAATTCTTTTTCAGAGCATTTTTTACCCGATATGATTTTATTTCCCCGGTAACTTGCGATTTCAACTAATACTTTAGTTCACCCCTCTGAATATTAATATCTGTAGTTCACTTTAGTAAAATGATACGAACTAACCTTTTAAATTATTTCTTGTATTTAAGGCTGATAAATCTTCTGATAGAGGAAAAGTACTATGAAAATCTTCAATTAATTTATTATTCTTACTAATTAACAAAGTAAGTGAACTATCCCATGCAACAATTTCAACTTCTGCTAAAGGATGCTGAATTCCTACGTTATTCACCCAGAAGCCTTCATACCCATCTGCAAAGGGTAAATCATATCTTAATGCCTCTTCAAGAGTTACCTCTGGTGTAAATCCTGAAAATACACCCCAGATAAATTGAAAATTATCCTTGTTAATTATTTCTGTAAGTTGTTCACCTGAAATCCAAATGTATTCCTTTGAAAACATTTCGTTAATTCTTTTATCTTCAGGATAACATTCACAATTAGTTATAAGCCAGTTATACTTTAACTGTTCATTTTCTATTGCATTAAAGACCTTAGCCATATTTGTATAGTGGTGTTCGCCTTTTTCTAATATTGCACTTCTCACCATTTCACCCCTTCAAAGAATATCCTATTATTAGTTCGTCTTATACAACGATTGAGTATTAAATAACCGATATGATTTTGAATTTCTTAGTTTCAGAAAGTACGTCACTATACTAATTGTCTGATTAACTCGGAATTGTCTGTTCTATCCTATAATTTCTATCCCAATAACATTATCTTTATAATCAATATCTAGAAATATATCTGGTCCCTTATAGTTTTTAATAATATCACACAATCTTATCTGATTTTTGATAATATTTTCATTTCCTTCTCCTGGGTGACCTGGTAAATATAGATATGCAACATCAGAATCATCCTCACTAATCTTTAAATAAATTTTGTTATTCATCATTTTTTGACTATCCTATCCAATCTAAAGTTCTGAACAATATACATTAAAGCCAATATTAAGAATGTGTTAGAACTGGACATAGAATCTATAAAACTAATGTTATGTCCATCATTCCACTTCCCAATATATGCAATTATTCTCTTGCCGAATATCTACAGTTGCTTTCTGTATCCATTTAAGATATAGCGACAAAGGTTAGCGATGCTTTTACCTTGCTCCCTAGCACCTTGCTGGTCATGAGATTGTCGGTATTGAGTAGCAAAATATTTTACTCTATCCTTAAAAGAGATACAAAGTAAATCATCCAATTGCTTTTGAGTTTTACTCCACATACTGCCCTCTATATATTTAGTTCTCTATTTTGCAAAATGGCTAAGATTATAATAATTTTGTTATTATTTTTGCATAATGACATCTAAATTTCTTTTGATATTAGAACATGGTAACGTTCGAATGTGACTCGATTAATTCCTTAATGATATTTTTTTGTTTTTCAACATCATTTGTATAAATCAAATAATTCATATGATGTTGCACTTCTATTATAACGCCTGACTCAGGAATCATGATACATAATCCTGACATTCCCATAAATTCAGATTCACTTATTATATCAATACAATCAATCAGTTCTTCTTTGGATAGTTTTAAGCCACCAGATGAGTTGATACGCATGTTCCGTTCATGTAGCCATTTTGTCACTTCTTCTACACATTGTTTATAATAATCATCATATGGTACACCAATAAACCTACCACCATATAATGACACAAGTATTCCTTCCTTAAAAGACAGATATTCTACATAGTCTTTAATGAAAATCAACATATCCTTTAAATCAAAATAAAACTCTCTCATAGGTGGATTTTCTTCACGCAAATACTCTTCATCCCAATGCTTGATAGTATGGTCCCAATTATGAATATGAAAAATATTCATAGGTTTTATACCTTAAATATTGGATAAAGGCATTTTAATGTTTAGCATAATAACTTTTATTTCTTTTCGAGTAATTTTCGTCATAACTCAGTTCACTCTTTGATACATCGGATGATTTTCCTTGAACTGAACTAAGTCCCATAAGTTTCCGTACAAATCCTTGAATACCGCAACAATGCCATACTCCTGTTCTTTGGGTTCTCTAACAAACTCAATTCCGTTTGAAATCATCTCATTGTAATCTCTCCAAAAGTCATCTGTTCCAAGAAACAGAAAAATTCTACCTCCCGCTTGATTTCCGATGAAAGGTATCTGCTCAGAGTTTGAAGCCTTGGCAAGGAGTATTGTTGCTCCCATTGACCCTGGGGGAGATACTACTACCCACCGCTTATCCTGCTCTGGCTGGTATGTATCTTCTATTAATGTAAAATGAAGTTTATTCGTATAAAAGTCGATTGCTTCATCATAATCCTTTACTACTAATGCTATATGCACGATAGATTGCATCATCTAATTATACCTTCTTTCCTGGTTTTACAAGCTTACTGAATAATTCTCCTCTTCCAATAAAAATCATGCTATCTGAACTACCCTTGCACCTTCACATAATGGATATGTCTTAATAAACTCAGAAATAGCATTGTTCATCTTTTCAAATGATTCTCCATAAAAATACAGAGCCGTTTCTGTCTCTCCTTGCCAATGCCTTTGAACAGTTCCACTATCCCCTATTAACACGCCTAATTCATGCAAAACATAGTTTGAATCACACTCTTCATATACAATCGTAGGAAGATTTATTCCGTCCAAATAAATAGCAAGCCCTTCTCTTTTCCCAAATAATATTTGGTCTGATGTCTTTTCAATCGATAGTAAAGAACCTTTTGGTGCTCCTTGAGATTCTAACAGAGTGATGATTTCATTTATTACTAATTCTTTGTCTTTATTAGGAGAAATCATAACTTCCAAGTCACAAAACTCTATCTCCCCTGACTCAAGTTGCATTGTACCACCGCCAGTTACTTCTCCATATTTATTCGAACGCAGAAATTCATCAAGCGGGTCCTCATAAATTTCACCTCTATCAATAGGCATAATCTTATCGTTTATTCGAACCATAATAAGTTCTCCAGTAACTTTATTTCTAGTAAATAACCTTTTAAACATTTCATCCTCTCCAAGCCTGCACTCTTAATAATTTCTCCATATTATTTACCATATTACTTTATCCAATTCACATATAAGCCATAGCATTTATAACGCTAGAACCGAGAATACTAAAAAACGACAAAAATACTGCCCTGTCTGGAAAACTAAGCAGTTATTTTAATCTCTAAGAATCCAAAGGTGCATCTTTGTCATTTATTATCTATAATGCCAATTTTGTTTATAATCATAATTCAAATGAAATGATTCCATTACCATTCATTATTTCATCATACGTAAATGTCTTTGTTATAGTATGTTCTGAATATATTCCATCCTCAAGTGTTTCACTGTATACAGTTTTCATATTTATTACCCAATTACCATTCACTAATGTCATATCTGCCGATAGTTTCATTTTTGTGACGTTCCACCAATTAGTATTTATATATTGGTATGTAAGTGTTGGGTTTGAAGTGTAGTGAGCAAACAACTCATCTCCAGTCAGTTGAAATAGTTCCTCGTTATCAAGCGAAAAACTTATTTTATATGAACCGTATTTCCCACCTTTAATAGAAAAATTCGAACCTACAATATTCAGTTGCTTAGTCCCTTCATTTTCATATTCAAGAATTTCATCAACAGGGTCATAATCTTTTCCGTAGACGGTCATAGTAAATGTTCCTGTAATTCTATCTTTTAAATAAAAACGATTCTTTAACGGAACACCAGACAATAATGACAATATTATAATTATAGATAGTATAGTAACTGTAGCACAGCCTAAAATAATAATTATTTTCCTTATCACAAATGTTCTCCTGTTTAATATCCAGTTTACAATTAAAAACGATTGCAAATAATAGTCCCTCATATAATGATAATAGTTTAATCCTGTTCCTTTTCTCTTTTAAATACAAATATCATCATGGAGCCGAATCCACCCACACATTGAAAATTCACAAGTTCCCAGCCTTCTTTTCCATATTTTCTAAGCACTTCATTACTTTTTTTCTTTAAGCTTTTCTTCGTGTCTAAAAGACTATCAAAAGTCTCTGTTGCATATTCCCACATATTTTACTCCTTCCTATATTGTCAAGCCCAAAAGTGTTGATTTTTCAGACTTTTCTTTAAATAGTTACCTCTATAAACAGAGCTAAAAGTGTATGACAGTCATTGTATCTTGTACTGAATAGCTAAAAGAAGGTATAGTTTATAAAGCATCCCCTTGGTTTGCTCTATAAAGGCTATAAATCCTCTGTTTAACTATGATGGTGAACCTTCCGTGTCTAAAGGGATCGTGTCCCAACTTCCTTCGTCCCACCTGTTCATA
>JBKEAO010000027.1:0-41859 GCA_047972335.1 Anaerocolumna sp.
GTAAAGTCCATCTGGTTGAGATATAAACATGATAATTACCGTTGCCAAAAATCTATAAAAATCTATAAATCTTGTTTCATTCCTTTTTCAATGTGTTCTATTTTGATAACTATAAATAATTATCTACTTTAGTTTGTATAACACTCCAAAGGCGTAAATTCGGATACAACGAATCCTACATATTAGCTTAGTCTTTTAGGTGACTTTAGTCTTCTATGTAGTAATTGTATCTTTTTTTCAAGCTTTATAATATTTTTTGTTTTGACAAACTCCTTTCCATTTTTATTATTTTCATATTTTTTACTAACTTGTTTTTGTAATCTTTTTAACCTTTTTTCTTTTTTTCTTACAACATAGGTTTTGTTAATATTTTTATAAACATCACCATTTGAACATACTGCCAAATCTTTAAGCCCTAGGTCTATACCCAAAGAAATATCGGTTAAATCTTCTTTTATTTCAGCTTGTTCTATTCCAACAGATATATACCAATATTTATTATCATTGCTTATTCTAGGGTTTATATATTTAACACCTAATGGTAATTGTTCATTCGTTTTCAACCAACCTACTTTTTCTACTAAAACAAGTTTATTTTCTTTAACTTTCAACTTTTCTGTATCATTGTAAAAAGACTTTTTACTTTTTCGTCTGCTTTTAAATTTCGGCTTTTCTGATTGCCCTTTAAAAAACCTTTTATAAGCATTGCAACCGTCTTTTACTGCCTGTTTAGCAACATTATTTGATACCTCACTAAGCCATTTTAACTCGTCTTGTTTTAATACTGTTAATTCTTTTCTTAAATCATTATCACTTATAAACTTACCACCATTTTTATAGTTTTCTTCTTGTCTGTTAAGTGTCCAGTTATAAATAAATCTTGCTGTACCTACTGATTTTAGGAGTTGTTGTTCTTGTTCTTCAGTAGGCAATAATCTAACTTTTTTCGCTAGTATCATCTTCTAACAACTCCTTTATCATCTTTTTAGCTTTATTGGCTCTTTTACCTTGTAATCTACAACTAAAAACTGTAACTATTTGTATTAAATCTTCAACCAATTCTTGTTCTTCTGTTTTTAGTTTTTTCGCTTTTTATCCCTAAAAAATGATTGAGTTGTTCCCCAGAATAATATTTCGTTCCACCGTCCGTTATATGATTAGGTATAAAACTACCTTTTCTATGCCAATCTCTTAATGTTTGAGGGGTTTTACCTATCAGCTTTGAAAACTCACCTATTGAATAATACTTCATTTCTTATCACCTCTGTGATAATTATAACTTTTTTATGCTATTATTCAACATATTGCTTTAGATTTTTATAAATTTATTTTAACTGTTGTTACCTTTCTTGTATAACTGTATTATAATATATTTTTTTCCAACATGCAAGAACAGGAATCACAGATACATAAAAGAAAATCCTTGTATATTAGGTAATACAATAGGCTATTTAATCTCTTATTAACGCAAAGAGCACTCCCCTCATCAAAGATAAAATCATAAACTTTATACTCTTGTTAGAGGCAAGATCTATATTTACAATACTATCCTTCTCATATCCAATCATAGGTTTTTGCACTAATATCCGTATTTTTTCTCAGTGTAAAGAAATGAATCAATGATTTATTTCCTATTCTAGGATCTGTCGAAATTATCATACCATCTTGAGGTTTATGATCTGTTGCAATTGAAAATACTTTATTATTCAAACTTGATATCCTCCTATGAAAGCTTAGTCAGCTCATACATATTCATATGGAATAAATCATTGCCTTTTGGAAGCGGATCAAATAGATATACTGGGTATAACTCACAGCTTGGTCCATAGATACCCCATTACAAATTCTTTTAAAACTGGCATTTTTATGTCATGTTTTTGATATTTAGCTAGATTTAAATTTAAAACTTTTCCTAAATCCTCCATACTTTTCCTTTCATTATTAGTCCGTAAGTGAAGCCGGAACGCTACTCTTTATGGTTTTTTTCCATATTGAAATTGGTTGACTACTACATTTTTAATAAGAGCTCTAGCAATCAATATCATTTGCGGTTGCTTTCTCTGTTACACTTTCTGAATTAGCAGTAGAGGTGTTTCCTTTCTTACCTGTGTCGCAACCTGTTAATATCATCGCTAATGCGAGTAGATACAATAGTCTTAAATAGATAAACTTTCATTTAATACCAGTTTACATTGACAAATTCTATGAACCGGCTTAATTTCAGGGGTTTCTATCAATTGAAAAGCGAGGTCTGTGGCAATCTTAGCCATTTCCATAGTGGGTATAACAACCATTGTCAAAGAAGGTATATGATTTTGCAAATAGGATAAATCATTATCTAATCCAAAGGTAGCAAGTTCAGTGTTGTATGGAATATAAAATTTGCTTCTTGCAAAGACTGGAATGGCACCTTGTGCCAATACTGTGTTTGCAGACAAAATAAGTGTAGGCCGGCTGCTAAAATTCAGGAGTTTTCTTGCGGCAATGGCACCACCATAAAAAGAATTTTCCACAGAGATACAGTTATTTGAAATAACAGATATTTCAGACTGCTCACATAGTTCAAGGAATTGTAAGAAAAATAAATCGCAGATACCTTTAGAACTTTCACTGGCTATGACAGCAATTTCTTTATACCCTTTTGTATGTATGACATCACATAACATCTTGCTAGATTCTGTGGAACTACACGATACACTATTATATCTGGAATCAGCATAATTATAAAATACGAGAGGAAGCTCCTCTGGAAACTCATCTAGGCTGAATGCTTCATCTAAATGGTGCGATATTACAACAATCGCTGCATCAACCGTTTTCCAATCAATATTTTTAATAGAAATGGTAAGCTGCTCTGACTGATAAGGTATAATCATAAGATTACAAGATAAATTTTGCAGACCAGCATACTGATAAATATTCTCTGTAATCTTTCCCAAGTCATTTGCATTATTCTCTTGTGGATATAAAATGCCAATCACTTTTTGTTTGATAATAGAATCTGGACATAGTTCAATTGAGCTGTTGATTTGATAGCCTAGTTCTTTGGCTGCCTTTAATACTCTTTTTGCAGTACTATCTGCTACTTTATGCTGTTTTGATGTACCATTTAAAACGAAGCTCACTGTAGATATGGACACTCCTGCTCTTATGGCCACATCTTTCATAATTGCCATATTTCATCTCCTTATGTATCTTTCATTTATTCCGACAATTTGGATATTCATATACTTCTTAGTTTCCATATTAGCCGCTTTCTTTAATTGATGGAAGTATAGCAAATATTTTATAATATTTCAAGATATCAACTAAAATAATTTTAATTAATAAAAATATATTGACAAGTTTGTTAAGGCTAAGTATAATAACCTCTGTTAGATAAGTCTAACAAAAATAATGTAAAGAGATATTGAGGAGGAACCATGAGAAATAAAATATTTAGCCTCGTAATAGTTCTAGCAATGATGATTGCTTTAACAGCATGTGGAAGTGCAAACACAGCACCACAAGAGAATACAAGCCCAACCAGTACACCAGAAACAGAAGCTACTGTAACTGATGTAGCAAACGAAGTTGATGAATCAGTGGAGAGCACATCTACTACATATCCAGTAACCATAGAACATGCCTATGGTGAAACTGTAATTGAAAAGCAACCAGAAAGAGTTGCTACTATCGCATTTGGTAACCAGGATGTGGTACTAGCTCTTGGCGTGGTGCCTGTAGGATTTTCAGCAGCAAATTATGGTGTTCAAGATGATAGTGGTATGTTACCTTGGACAAAGCAAAAGTTAGAAGAGCTTGGTGTTACAGAACCAAATGTATTCCAAGATACAGATGGTATAGATTATGAAGCAGTTTCTGATAGTAATCCAGATATTATTATTGCTCCTTACTCAGGTTTGACTCAGGAAGAATATGATTTACTTAGTCAAATTGCACCTGTTGTAGCATATCCAGAATCCGCATGGACCATAAGCACAGAAGATTGGATTAGCATTACTGCAAAAGCACTTGGTTTAGTAGAAGAAGGCAATGCGTTAATTGCTCATATGAAGGATACGATTGCTACTAAGATAGCTGAACACCCTGAATTTGAAGGTAAAAAATTTGTGTGGATTACCTTTAATGAAGCAGACCTTTCCAATCTTCATGCATATTCTCCAGTAGATACCCGAGTACAATTCCTTTACGAATTTGGTTTCTCCTACCCTGAAAGTGTAAGTAGTAACATTGAAGAAGGAAGCTATTCTCTTTCTATAAGTGCTGAAAATGCAGATTTATTATATGATGCAGACTTCCTAATTGGTTACAGCTCTGAATCAGCTTATGCAGCAGCTGCAGCAGATGAAGTTCTTGGAGAAATTCCAGCATTAAAAAACAATGCCATTGTTAGCATCGAAAATGGTACCCCTTTATCAGCAGCACTTACAATTACACCACTTGCATTTGATTATACTATCGATGAATATGTGGAAAAATTAGCAGTAGCGATTGGAAATATTCAAAAATAATGAAAACTAAAAATATAAAAAGAACAGGTGGAAACAGTTGCCCTAACCGGGCACTGTTTCTACCTAAAAATTTTTTAATCACTTTATTTGTAATTCTATTTTTATTGGTTGTAACCGTGGTACTTTCCATTGCTTTAGGTTCTAGAAAAGTTACACCAAATGAGATTATAGACGCACTCTTTCACCCCGATGTTTTGGAATATGGGGTAAATGTTGTAAGAAAACGAATTCCAAGAACATTTTTTGGATTGCTCTGTGGCGCAGGGTTAGGTGTATCCGGTTCACTGATGCAGGCCGTTACAAGAAATCCTATTGCTGATCCTTCCATTTTGGGGGTGAATACAGGGGCTTCCGTTTTTGTAGTATGCGGAATTGCTTTTCTAAATATATCAGCACCAATTGAATATATTATCCTAGCGTTAGTGGGTTCTACACTTACTTCTATCTTGGTATATGGGATTGGTTCTCTTGGAAAGGGCGGTGCAACACCCATAAAACTTGTTTTGGCAGGAGCCTCAACTAGTGCTGCTCTTTCTTGTATAATTAGCACTGTTATGATTCCACGTTCTTATGTCATGGATGAATATCGCTTTTGGCAGGTTGGAAGTATTGGCGCAGGAACATGGAATTATGTATCTTTGTTGGCACCATTTATGCTAATTGGAATTGGTATGGCAGTGGCCTTGGCACCCGCTTTAAATGCAATGGCCTTAGGGGATGAATCAGCCACTAGTTTAGGTGTTCGAACCGGAGTTGTAAGAATCGCTGCTGCCATGACCGGTGTTGTACTGTGTGGTAGTGCTACAGCCCTTGCAGGTCCAATCGGATTTATTGGCCTTTTAGCACCACACTTAATTCGCCTATTTGTTGGCGCAGATTTACGTTATACCATTCCTTTGTCAGCACTGACAGGTGCAGTAATTCTGACTATTTCAGATGTAATTGGTCGTCTTTTAAGTTATCCAGGTGAATTAGAGGTGGGTGTAGTGACAGCATTTGTGGGTGCTCCAATATTAATTTATACAGCAATGAGGTCAAAGTTATGACGAATCATATTGAAAATATAGCTTTTATTAGAGATGGACAAAAGAAAAGAAAAAAAAGACACCTAATCGTAGTAGGTGTTCTCCTCTTATTAGGAATTATTCTTAGTGTACTTATGATGACAGTTGGTAATACCTATTATTCCTTAAAAACTGTAGTACAAGTTCTATCTGGAGAAGATATGGATAATGCAACATTTACCATACTTACCTTACGATTACCAAGGTTGATTGCTGGTATAGCCACTGGATTCTCCTTTGGTCTAGCAGGTAGTGTTTTTCAAACAATGCTTAGAAATCCATTGGCTAATCCAAATATTATTGGAATAACGTCAGCATCAAGTGCTGGTGCAGTATTCTGTATTTTAATTCTTCATGCAGGAGGAAGCATTGTTTTTGGTGGCTCTATTCTTGCAGCTACCATAACTGCTGTTTTGATTTATTTTTTATCTAAATTAAATAAATACTCTACTGGTCGTCTAATTTTGGTAGGTATTGGATTTCAAGCCTTAATGAATTCCGCTGTCAGCTATTTTCTCCTTATTGGAAATGAAAAAGATTTAGCTAGCGCATTAAGATGGATGAGTGGAAGTTTAAATGGGGTACAGATGAAGTCAAATTATATATTATTACTGGTAATGGTAATATGTGTACCTTTCATATTATTTTATGCTAAGTCCTTGAAGATATTAGAACTTGGGGAGGAATCAGCAACTACAATGGGTGTTAATACAAACCGGACAAGGGGAATACTAATGGTTACGTCCGTTATTCTTGTTGCCGTAGCTACCGCAACCACTGGGCCGATTGCCTTTGTATCCTTTCTATCTGGACCAATTGTTAAACGGATTGCAGGATATGGTAATTCCTCTCCTGCTTTAGCCGGATTATTTGGAGTCGTTTTAGTTCTTGCATCAGATATGATTGGGCAACAGGTTTTTGCTATTCGATTCCCAGTTGGCGTAATTACAGGCTTACTAGGAGCACCTTATTTAATCTATTTGCTAATACGAATGAATCGACATGGAGAATTTTAATGAAATCTAAACATATATTAAAAGTAGACAATCTAGTTGTAGGTTATGATGAAAAGACTGTAGTACAGGATGCAAATCTTATAATTCCTGATGGTAAAATCAGTGTAATTATTGGTGCGAATGCATGTGGAAAGTCTACCTTATTAAAGGCAATGACTAGAATTATTTCACCAAAGGCAGGCGTAGTGACTCTTGATAGAGAACCAATTAAATCAATGAATCCCAAAGAACTAGCAAGGATTTGTGGCCTGTTACCACAAGATCCAGTTGTTCCAGAGGGTGTCACTGTAAGTGATCTTGTAGCGCGTGGAAGATACCCCCATCAAAAATTTATGCAGGGGCAGACAAAGAAGGATTTAGAAGCAGTGACAGAAGCAATGGAAATCATGGATATTATTGAACTTTCAAATCGTAGTATGAATGAACTCTCAGGTGGACAACGGCAAAGAGCATGGATTGCTACTGCTTTGGCACAACAAACTGATGTTTTATTCCTTGACGAACCTACTACATTTTTAGATATCAATTATCAGATTGAAATTCTAGATCTGATGGCCGATTTAAATCAGCGTAAACAAACTACAATTGTTATGGTATTGCATGATATTAACCTTGCAGCACGTTATGCAGATCATTTATTTGCTATGAAAAGTGGAAAGTTAATAGCCCAGGGTACACCAATTGATGTTGTAACCGAACAGTTGATTATGGATGTCTTTGGTATGAAGTCACGTGTCATCTCAGATCCAGTATCAAAATCTCCATATGTTATCCCAATTGGAAGGCATTTTTGTGAATTATAGTGTGACAGAGGTGTGACAGGGGGACAGGTTACCTGTCACATTATGCCCTTTGTATGATCCCCCGATTAATCCCAGTTACCCTCTCTATTTGTCTAATTGATAATCCATACCTTTTCTTTAGATCTTTTAAATATAGATTTCTTTTAGCTGGTTCAAGTCCTTGAAAATCTATAGCATTTTCGATTTTGTATTGAGTATTTATTATTTCCCTTACGTAATCATCTGTCAATCGTTTTTTTTCATGTATATCCAAACATTTATCATCATAGTACTCATTAATATAGTCGATAAATCTCTTTTTTGCTACTTTTCTATCTGTGTTAAATATATTTAAAACAAAGTCTATATCAGTATAAGCAATTTCAGTGATATATTCTAGATAATTTGTCCATTTATATTCGTGAATTTGAGTAACTATACCAGCCTTTCTAGGATTATGTAAAATGTATCTAAGTACTGTAAGAAAGTACCTATCATTTTCCACTGGTTCACTCTTATAACGATCCTGAAACAAGTGACCCACTCTTTCATATTTTTTGTTATACCAAAATACGTAACTACCACATATCTTCCTCATGACTGTATCTAATGGCTCCGTTCCTTCTTTTAATAATAAATGCAAATGATTATCCATTAAACAGTATGCATATATTTCATATTCACATATTTCTTTATATCTTAGCAGTGTTTGTATATATTTTTTGAAATCTTCGTCATCTTCAAATATAGTTTGACGATTTATTCCCCTCATAATAATATGATATATTCCACTATTACTTTTCTTCCTTGCCACTCTTGGCATAAAAAACCCTCCCGTAAATAATTTTTAGAAACAAAGCCTTGTCTTTACATCAATAACTTTCCTACTTGCTACTTGCTACTTGCTACTTGCTACTTACTACTTGCCATGTTGTCATATTTAACTGTTTTTGTAACCCCCTCCCTTTGGCACAGCCGTGTCACTTTACCTCCTAATTTTTATCATTATTTGCTATACGAATCAATATTTATCATTCTGTAACTCCTATTATATGTGCCAGTAAATCTGTCAATTTATCCCACTGTCACTTCCATGTGTCAACAATCCTATCACTTTGTCCCACTGTCACTTTCATGTGTCAACAATCCTGTCAATTTGTCCCACTGTCACTTCCATGTGTCAACAATCCTGTCACTTTGTCCCACTATCACCTCCATGTGCCAGTAAACCTGTCCCCTTGTCACTCTAAATATTCCCGTACCTTCATTCTCTCACCATCTGTAGATATGGTTACAGCACCTGCTTGATATGTAATCATAACATTGTCAGTATCTGTTTCTAGCCTATGCAGTAATTCTTCATGAGGGTGACCATAGGAATTATTTTTTCCACAGGAAATTATGGCATACTCAGGCTTTACTAAGGATAGAAAGCCATCTTTGGTGGAATATTTTGAACCATGATGGGCTACTTTAAGGACTTCGTAGCTCTTAGGTAATATCCCACTATTTTTTAGTGCAGCTTCTACTAAATCTTCTCCCTCCTCTTCTAAATCGCCTGTTAATAACAAGTCAAAATTCTTATAACTTAAGCTTAACACAGTGGAGTAAGAATTTTTAGAATCAGGTCTAAACTCCTTAGATGGGTGGAGGCAAGTTATCATGATATCTTTTATTTTAAACATGTCATCTTTCTTTATATAAATACAAGAGATACCTTTACTTTTTGCCAAATCTACCAAAGCGTTATAGGCATCTTCCTTTAGACTAGTATCTGGTAATACCAGATTCTTTATTGAGATGTATTCCCCACCATCCATCTCCTCCATAATCTCAATGAGTCCTGATATATGGTCAAAATCTGTATGGGTAACTACAGCATAATCAATGGTAGTAATACCTTTGTATTTTAGAAATGGCTCAATCCTATATTTACCGACTTTGCTTACGCTGGTACTACCCCCATCAATTAGAAATGTGATATCACCTGGTAGACTTAACACAATGCCATCTCCCTGTCCAACATCTAGAAAGGTCACCTCTAATTCTTTCGTTACTGGTTTAATAAATAGAATACACGTAAATAAAAGTAGGATTATACTACTTCTATTTGCCTTTTTCACATTTAATAAAAGAAAGATTACTAGCACTATAAAGTATGTAACCAAGGATATGGTATTTGGCCTACCTGTTACAATTCGTCTAAAAGGAAGTTTCAATGCAAGTTTACATACCTCTTCAAAAAATAGTAGGAGAAAATGAGCACCTCCAATGAAAAACACTCCAAATGGCAAATAAATTGTCCCCAGAATAACAGCAATTACAGCTAATAGTATTACGATGGATGATAAAGGAATAATAAGTAGATTAATAAATACAGAATAAGTTGGTATTTCATAGAAATAATATAAAAGGATTGGCGTTGTAACCAATTGTATAGATACGCTCATTAAAAAACTATGTAGAATACCATTTTGTAGAAATATTATTTTTTTTAATACTGGAAATATGGTGCCAACAGAAATGATAGCTCCAAAAGATAATAAGAATCCAACATTATAAAGTTCCAATGGATTTTGTATTAGAATAAGTAAGGCACTAAGTGCTGTACCAGATAGTAAGTCATAAGTCCTACCTACCAATAGAGATATTAGATATACTACTAACATTACAATAGACCGATTTGTTGAAACACTAAATCCCGTCAGAATACCATATGCATAGAGCAAAAATATGGAAGCTAAGGTTGACGGTAATAGGGGGATTCTAATTCTACGAAGTAACTGATATAAAGTTAATCCTAGTAAGGATACGTGAAGTCCAGATATGGCTATAATATGGGAAATTCCATTTTGTCTGTATAAGTCATTTATCTCTGCATCTAACGAACTATCATCTCCTAAAATCATAGCAGATAAAATACCCGATTGCTTTTCTTCTAAAATACTATCATAAACTATTTTTAGTTTCAATTTAAGTCTATAAATCTTATCTCTCCACATATGATAGCTCGAATCTACTACCTCAATTACCTTAGTGTTTAGTTTATAATCATACTTTTTGTTTCTATAATATGCATATTCATTAAATTGTCCAGGATTCGTTGCAACTTGAAATTTTTGTAATGTGCCAGTGACACTGAGAATATTCCCAATCTTATATTGAGACAAAGACATGGTAGAATCGTATACTAAGACTTTATTTTGAATAACAAACTCTTTTGTTCCTAATGAGGAGGATTGATGCTCCTGGTCCAAACTTACATTGTTTAATGTAAGTCGCTGATATTCACCCATTTCTTCAATTGTAATCACCTCTCCCAAAAGAGTGACTTCTATTTTCTCTTCAAATAAAGAATCAGTAATCGGTATTTTCATAGATATCTGGGTCAAATAATATCCACCCAAAAATAAAAGAGGCAAAAGAATAAGAAAATAATAGGCTGATAAATTAGATTTATTTTTGTACAAATGTAATATTTCCACTGCAATACCAATTAATATAATACAGAAGATAAGGATACATATTCCTATCGGAACTTTCATTAATAAGATGCCTGCTAGATAGGAAGCAAGAATCCAGATAAGTGGTCTGTTTATCTGCATTATTTGCTCCCTTCTTCAATGAGTTCTAAATTCCTTTCAAAGGCATTGCTAAAAGGGATATCTTCTCTATATATTTTTTTACTTTGTCCATTAATTGTAAATTGTACTTTACTAATAGAAGTTAACTGTACTAAGGAATTAACCACGGAATAGATCACTACCTCAGGTTCAACCCCTTCTACCTTTTCTAAAAACTTCTCATTAAAATCCACCGAACAAGTTCCATCTTTCGTACGTACATTTAATAATGCTGTACCATCTGGTATTGCCTTTTGCATCTTCTCTTCAATGGGCCCTTTTATTAATTGATTCAAAATAAGTTTTTCTATTGAAATATTGCCATCATATGAAGTAATGATTAGGATGGAGGATACCATTTTATCACCCTCTTCATTGGGAAAATAAACATTAACGACTACATTTTCTGCACTAGAATCATCTATAAATTCTGTAGCCTCCATAGCACCAACTACTTTTTCATTAGACATCTTTAAAGGTTGCCCCGATACATAAAATTCAATATCTTCAATTTCTTCAATTTGACAAAGGGTTTTTACAATGCTTGCTCTGCATAATACTTCTCTTACACCACTTAAATTACTGTAGTTAGAATTAAAGTAAATGGTAAGACGATTTCCATCATTAAATCCCAATTCATATTCAATGTCATCAGGTAAAACCTGTACTAACGCTAAGTCTTCCGGAACAGAACTTAATGCCTTCATGTATTCATCGACTTGTTCTTCTCTAGTTGTCGATGTAAGTTCAAACGGTTCTGCAATTAATTTCGTTTCATTTACATCAATATAATAAACAACAGTATCGCTACCCTGTGCACCCTTAGCATTATCCTCTGCTTCACTTTGACACCCGCAAAGTAAAAGTAAAGCTGTTAGAATGAGTAGTACAAGGGATAATGATTTTCTATGAGAATACCGTTCTTTTCCCAAAACTTCTTTTAAATTCCAAAGCAGTTTTGTTTCCACATTTCGTTCCATCTTTATTCCCACGTTCTTAATCATCTTAGCTTTCACATGCTGTTTTATCTTTGTTTCCACATTTCGTACCATAATTTGTCCCTGATGCATAACTCATCTATATAATCTGATTCATTATTGCCACCAATTATCATTGAAGGGATTCTGTGTGGCCATCCTTTCTATATCCATATTTCCCTTCAACATCTTAAATATTTATTTAAACTATAAAGTTAATAGGAACTCTGACTGTGAAAGTTGTTCCTTCATTTTCTTTACTGTATACCTTAATTGCTCCTTTATGCATATGGATCGCATTTTTCGTAATGGCAAGTCCTAGCCCTGTACCACCTGTACCTCTTGATCTTGCCTTGTCCACCCTATAAAAACGTTCGAAAATGGAGTCCTGTTCCTCCTCAGGAATTCCAATACCTGAGTCAGCAACTTTAACATAAAAGTATTTATGATCCGCATTTAAGGAAACACGCACCCAGCCATCTTCCACATTGTACTTTATGGCATTCTCAATTAGATTAGATAAGGCCAGAGACAATTTCACTTCATCTACTTCCGCCATAACTGGTCGAAAACTTTCATAAATCAATTCAATATTGTTCTTTTTCGCAATTGGACGCAGTCTCTTTAAAACCAGTTCTAATAAATCATTGATTTTTATAGATGTAATATTCATATCGTTGGCTGCCTTGTCTAATTTAACCAAGGAAAGTAAATCATTGATAATTTTATTTTCTCTCTCAATTTCATCCGCAATATCAACTAAGAATTCACGATAAAGCTCTGAGGGTGCATCCTCTTGCATCAATAATGAATCCGCTAAAACCTTCACAGATGTCAACGGCGTTTTTAATTCATGTGATACATTTGACACAAATTCTTGCCTTGATCTTTCAAGCTTCTTAATACGCAGTAGCATTTGATTTAAGGAATTAGATATTTGCTTTACTTCATGAAACCCATCTATCTTTACTTCCTCATCCATATATCCATCTGTCAAATGGCCAATGGCCTTTTTTAAATTCAAAAAAGGCTTTGTAAATATACCCGAATAAAAGAATGCATATACAAAAACTAAAATTGCTGTGGTAAGAAGTAAAATACTTGCCTTTTGATATAGTATTAAGGAAATTGCTTCTACATCCTTCGTAGAGAAATTCATTAAAATAACACCCATAATTTCGTTAGAAATATTATGCGTGATGGGTAATGTCATCTCAATGTAATTATTACTTTCATCCAGAAAAAAGCTATTCGTCCCTCTTAAACATTTTATAACATTCTCTGATATAATTGTACTCCCGTCTTCTAATCCAAACGTATCCTTAACTACCTCAAGTCTACTATTGACGACAAGAATTCTTCCCTCATAAATATTAGCAATTCTAACGAGTTCTGAATCCACATCTTTTGTACTATTATCAGTTATAAAATTTGAAGAGGCTACTAAAAGATTAGCAAGAGAAGTTCCTTGCCCTTCTAAATCGCTCTTTCTTTGCTCTATTGTTGCTTTATTATAGGTATTAACCATTTCCCAGGACAAAAATAGGATGGGTATAATACCGATTAAAAAGAGTGCTAATAAAGCATGCACTCTCATACTCTTAAGGAACCACAGTTTAGAACTAATTTTGGAAAAAATAGCCAACACCCCATTTTGTATGTATATATTTTGGTTCACTTGGATTATCTTCTATTTTCTCACGAAGTCTTCTAATGTGAACGTCCACTGTTCTAACATCACCGGGATAATCATATCCCCAAACAATATTCAATAAATTTTCTCTACTATATACTTTATTAGGATTAAAGATCAGTAGTTCAAGCAAATCAAATTCCTTGGCGGTCAGATTAACTTCCCTACTAGAAACATACACTCGTCTGCTTTCACAATCTATTTTTAATTCACCAAAAGTAACCACCTTTTGCTGGTTTTCAGCAGACTTTTTACTACTACGACGAATGATGGCTTTTATTCTTGCCTTCACTTCAAGAATATTAAATGGCTTGGTTATATAGTCATCTGCACCATATTCAAGTCCAAGAATCTTGTCCATGTCATCACCCTTTGCAGTAAGCATTATAATGGGCATATTAGAAAATTCTCTAATTTGTTGACACACTTCAAAACCTGTTAATTTAGGAAGCATGACATCTAAAAGTATTACATCATATTCCTTCTTTTTTGCCGCTTCTAAAGCCTCTTCTCCGTCATAGGCACAATCAACTTCCATACCATCTTGTTCTAAACTAAAGCGGATTCCCTTTACGATTAATTTTTCATCATCTACTACCAACACTTTTTTAGCCACATCCATCACCTATCCTATACTTTAATTACTCTTTATATAAATTTTAAAGTCTAATGCCAGAACTTCTGTTTCATTACCGCTTAACAATTACAGTTATCTCACTGTAATCTTATCTTTAATTTTATTATAAACGGCATCCTTGATGCCATCTATATTCTTAATTTCTTCAATTGCCTTAAAACCACCGTTGTTCTTTCGGTATTCAATGATAGCTTGTGCTTTTGCCTCTCCAATCCCACTTAGAGTCATTAGTTCCTCTGCCAAAGCTTCATTAATATTTACAACCTCATCATGATTACTACTATTCTGAGTAACCTCAGAATCAGGTATCTTACTAGAATTAGCAGGCAATGTATCTTTTACTTCCTCTAGAGAGGGTATATAAATTTGTTGTCCGTCCGTAACCATAGCAGCCTGATTAATATACGAATCTGCCGCACTAGCGGTTAATCCACCAGCTTTAGCAATTACTTCATAAACTCTTGTGTTCCTTTCAACTTTATATACATCAGGGTTTTTTACTTCTCCACATATGTGTACATAAATATAAGCGAAAGAATCTAAATGCTCTAAACCCTCTGCGGTATCGTCTTGTACAGGACTACCATTCACACCCGTTGAATCTAACTTATCTGCTGTAGAATTCCATGTATCAACAGCCTCTATCGAATCAACACCAGAAACCTCTTCACTTGCAGTATTCTTATTGTCCGATGTAGAATTAACATCTCCATCCCTATCTTTATTGTCCACCAAAGAATTAACTTCTCTGGTAGTATCGTTATTGTTCACTGTAGTCACGTTTTCTTCTGGATTCGTAATAAGACTAACATTACTTTTGTAATCTGACTTGCAACTATAAAAAGTACCTGCTATAACTATAAATAATAAGATTAAAACTGATTTGATAATTTTCTTTTTATGCATATTTAAGCCCTTCCTTATTCATTTTCATTCATAAAAAAGGCCTAAACAATCTGTATCCTCAATACTTATTGCATGTTAATATTCTACATAAAATAAAGACTTATTACAATAGTAATTTAAGAATAAATGAAAGTTTAAGAAATTTGTTAGAATTTTTCTTCTTTACTCCCATTTAAATGTTAGAATACCACCTATAATTAGTGCAAGTCCAATCAGTTTCCTCCATTGAAACTTTACTTGCTCAACCTCAAATATACCAAATAATTCAATTGCATATGCCATAATAAGTTGAGAAGTGACAATAATCATAATAGCCTTTGCAGGTCCTAAAGATTCCACGCTCCTAATAACAGTATAGGTTATAAAAGCTCCCATAGCTCCACCTAAGAGCATATACTTATTGTCTATTTTAAATACGCTAAATAGACTTGTGTCTCTTCCTGTAATAAACCATGCAGCAATACACACTAGAAATGCTGTAAACTGAACGAATGTTGAGGAAACCCATATACTTGTCTGTTTTGTAACTCCTGTATTTAGCACTCCTTGTATACTCATTAGTGCACCTGAAATAATTGCTATAATCCAACCTATCATATTTGCTTCTATCCTCTACTTTTCCAGGGCATGTTAACCCTTGTTTTAATTTATTTATTGGTATAGTTTTTCCATATCCCATATAAATATGCACGAAAATGCAGATTCCAAACAAAACAGCCATAACCCCCTTCTCCATATCATGGATCATCTAGGTTTATGGCTGCTTACAATTCCATCTTCAACTCTTGTTATGAATCAATATATTATCTATTATGCTTTAACTAGTACCAAAAACATATTACCTATTGTTCTTTTGCTATTGTGCATTTGCTATTACCTGATCGAGAATCAAGTACATTTTATCAATATCATCCTTGGTAATAATAAGTGGAGGAACAAATCTAATCGTATTTGCTCCAGCTGAAAATAGAATAAGACCATCGTCCATAGCTTCCATTATATATTCTTTCACCGGATGACTAAATTCAAGTCCTTGCATCAATCCCTTTCCTCTTCTATCCACAATACATGGATACTTGGACTTTAATTCCTCTAATCGTTCTTCCAAATATGCAGAAACTTGATTCACGTGATTAAGCAAATTCAATTCTTCATAAATATCAAACACCTTACTAACAGCTGCACTAACAAAGGGGTTCCCGCCGTAAGTTGTGCCATGATCTCCAGGTTCAAATGCATTACTAACTTTAGTTGTTGCGGCAAAGGCACCTACTGGCACGCCACAACCCAATGCTTTTGCACTTGTTATGATATCTGGAGAAACCTCATAGCCTTGGTAGGCAAACATAGTCCCAGTTCTTCCCATGCCACATTGAATTTCATCAAAGATTAATAGAATATCTTTTTCATCGCAAATCTTTCTTAAAGCTGTTAAATACTCCTTGCCAGCAGGATATAAACCACCTTCTCCTTGTACTGGCTCTAAAATAATTGCACAGGTTTTTTCATTTATCTTACTAACTACATCCTCGAAATTATTATATTCACAGAATACTGTACCACCTATTAAAGGCTCGAATGCCTCTCTGTACTTTGGTTGACCAGTGATAGACAGAGCTCCCATACTTCTTCCATGAAAAGAATTGTTCATGGAAATAATTTGGCTATCTGCGATTCCAGTCTTTTTAAAATAATATTTTCGTGCAAGTTTTACAGCGCCTTCTATGGCCTCTGTTCCACTGTTTGTAAAAAATACTCTATCCATTCCTGATGCTTTTAAAAACTTTTCACCCGCTAAAATTGCAGGTACATTATAATAATAATTGGAGGTATGGATTAGTTTATCAATCTGATTCTTTAGTGCATGATTAAAATCTTCATTCTTATAACCCAATGCAAATACAGCAATTCCAGCTCCAAAATCTAAATAGGCTTTACCATCTGTATCATAAAGGTAAACACCCTCCCCTTTATCAAGGACAATCTGGTATCTTGAATACGTATGCATCAACACTTCTTCCGCTCTATTTATAAACTCATTCATAATACGCCTCCTCTTTTATTCTTTACTTTTGTGACTTACCTTCGCCTTTTTCATGTTCAAAAAGTATACTTTCGTTGTTTATAATTGCAGTACCAATACCTTGATTTGTAAAAAATTCAAGTAACAAGCAGTGTTCCATTCTGCCATCCAGAATATGTACTCTTGATACACCATTTCTTACCGCATCGATACAGTTTTTTAATTTTGGCAACATACCACCGCCGATGAATCCATCCTGTATTAATTCATCTGCTTTATCAAGGGTTAGGACAGAAATTAGCGTATCTTTATCTTTCGGGTCTGTATAAACCCCTTCTATATCTGTTAAGAAAGCTAACTTTTCAGCACCTATTGCCGTAGCTACAGCACATGCTGCATCATCTGCATTGATATTAAAGGCATGATAATTCTCTCCAAGTCCAATTGGGGATATTACTGGAATAAAATTATTATCTATCAGAGTATTAATGAGTTCAGGATTAATTTCTGTAACATTTCCCACATAACCAATATCCTGGCCATTTACAAGCTTTTTTTCTACAGTGATGGTTGAACCATCTTTACCACTAATCCCTACTGCCTTCACACCTAATTTTTCAAGCATTTGCACTAGATTTTTATTTACTTTACTAAGAACCATTTCAGCCACTTCCATGGTTTGTTCATCAGTAACTCTTAGCCCCTCAACAAATGTAGACTCATGACCAAGAAGACCTACCCATTTGCTAATTTCTTTTCCACCACCATGAACGATAATTGGCTGCATACCCACTAATTTAAGAAGTGCAACATCCTTTATTACATTTAGTTGTAAATTTTCATCTAACATGGCACTTCCACCATATTTGACAACTACTTTCTTTTTATTAAATTTCTGTATATAAGGTAGCGCTTCTATAAGGGTTTGCGCTTTGATAAAAATCTGTTCCATTTGTTCCATTTTTTTATGCCTTTCTTCTGTTGATATGATTCTACTTATTTGACCCTTTAGGTTCCTTGTCTAATTGCAACTGAAAAGGGATTCTTTTTAATCCAATCTCTGTGACTTTATCATGCCTCTAGAATCATGATTTCATTGGTATAACAAGGTTTTAAGAACGATAATCTCCATTTATTTTAATATAATCATATGTTAAGTCGCAGCCCCAAGCTGTTGCTGTTTTATCACCTGATTTAATATCTACTAAAGCTAGCACTTCCTTTTGAGAAAGGATTTCTGTTGCAAAATCTTCACTATAATCTGTTGCCATACCATCCTCTACAAGTTTTAACTCACCCGCACTACTTTTTATAATTAAATCCGCTTTATAAGGATCAAATTCCACACCTGCATATCCCATCGCACATAGAATTCTTCCCCAATTCGCGTCATTTCCATATAATGCTGTTTTAACCAAGTTAGAAGTTATGATAGACTTGCTTAAAGTGATAGCTTGTTCTTTTTCCTTTGCTCCAATCACCTGACACTCAAAAAGTTTCGTAGCACCTTCCCCATCTGCTGCCATTTTCTTAGACAAGTCAGTAGTTACATAGCTAAGGGCTTTCTTAAAGATTTCATAATCTTCGTTTTTCTCTGTAATCATTGGATTACCAGCCATTCCATTGGCCATTATTATTAAACTGTCATTGGTTGATGTATCTCTATCAACAGAAACCATGTTAAAACTATCTACAACATCCCCTTTAATCGCTTCCTCTAGAAGTTCCTTTGTAATGGATAAATCTGTCGTGATAACACCTAGCATAGTGGCCATATTAGGGTGAATCATACCAGACCCCTTAGCCATACCACCAATTGTAATAGCCTTGCCACCAATTTCAAAAGTAACTGCGCATTGCTTATCATAGGTATCAGTTGTCATAATGGCCTTTGCTGCATTATCTCCACTTTCCACTGAATCGTCTAACTCTTCACTAAGAAGATTACAGCCTTGTTCAATGACATCAATAGGAAGCTGTTTCCCAATGACTCCTGTAGAAAGTGTAAGTACAGAGGTCTCACTTATTCCTAACGCATTTCCCATAGCAAGTGCCATCTTATAATTATTTTCATCGCCTAGTGCCCCAGTACAGGCATTGGCAACTCCACTATTTACTACAACTGCTTGAATGTTGGCACTCTCTTTAATCATTTTCATATCCCACAATACAGGTGCTGCCTTTACCACATTGGTTGTAAATGTACCACTTGCTTTTGCAGGAATCACACTATAAACAAGTGCCATATCCTTTTTCTTCTTCTTTATGCCCGCATATACACCAGCTGCCTTAAAACCTTTTGGGGAAGTAACCCCGCCGTTTATTATATTCATACAAATACCCATACCTTTCAATAATGTGACTTTAAATCATTTCATATTTTTAGTTGTATACCCGATCCAGATTATTTCAATATGATTAAGGGAACATTGGAACTAATTTTAGACCATGTGTTTCTTCTAATCCGAACATTAAATTCATGTTCTGCACTGCCTGACCAGCTGCACCTTTTACTAAATTATCCATAGCCCCCATCATAATAACTCTGTTCGTTCTTTTGTCAACTGCGACATTAATATCTACATAGTTACTGCCTTTTACCCATCTAGTCTCTGGTGTAGCTTTATCATCTATTACTCTAACAAAATACTCATCTTTATAGTATTTGTCATATACAGCCTTTACTTCTTCATAGCTTAAATCTTTCAAAAGGTTTGCATATGCAGTAATTAATATACCTCTGTTCATTGGTACTAAATGAGGTGTAAAGTTAAGTGTGATCTCCTCACCAGATAAATATCCTAATTGTTCTTCAATTTCTGGTGTGTGTCTATGTGTAGTAACACCATAGGCTTTTATCGTATCATTTACTTCACAATATAAATTATCTACTTTGGCACCTCTTCCTGCACCTGAGGTTCCTGATTTCGCATCAATTATAATAGACTTTGGGTCAATGAGTCTTTCCTTTAATAAAGGATATATGGATAAAATAGAGCATGTTGGATAGCAACCTGGATTAGCAATTAACTGGGCATCTTTTATTTTATCCCTATTCACTTCACACAGTCCGTATACAGCATCCTTTATAAACTCTGGACTACTATGGGTAATGCCATACCAACTTTCATAGATAGAAATATCTTTTAATCTAAAGTCAGCGCTTAAATCAATCACCTTGGTTTTAGACAATACCTCCTCGTTGATTAAGGATGCACATAATCCTTGTGGCGTTGCCATAAAAATAACATCTACCTGACTCACAAGCTCTGCCATATTTTCATCCAGACATTTATCTTCTACGATTTGAAAAAAATTACGGTATACATTGGCAAACTTTTTATCAATATAACTTTTTGAACCATACCAAACTACTTCTACTTGATTATGCTGTAAAAGGATTCGTACTAATTCTCCTCCTGCATAACCAGTTGCTCCTAATATTCCAACTTTAATCATGCTCTCACCCTATGTTATTGCCTTGATCCATTACTTTCTCAGTCTAAGTTTAAAAACCAAATAACAGTATTCAATGGATTTGCAATCCTTTCTTTATTATGCATATTTGCTGTCAACACGGTATTCACTACCCAATACACTTGCCGCATATGAGTTTTTTATAATTATACATGATTAATGAATATTATTCAATATCTTTTTATGTTTCTTTTTAAATATTTTTTATTTGATATTATCATCATTCACTGCTATGTTGATTTTACTGGTTTTTCTAGGTTTGTAAGGATAACAAATCA
This sequence comes from Anaerocolumna sp., assembly GCA_047972335.1. Lineage (GTDB taxonomy): Bacteria > Bacillota > Clostridia > Lachnospirales > Lachnospiraceae > Anaerocolumna. The sequence continues at coordinate 20,991 of JBKEAO010000027.1, forward strand.
ATTCCTTCTTTTAACAACAAACGGTATATTTTTGCAATAGGCAGACCAACAATATTATTATATTCCCCTGAAATGCTTTCAATATGAACACCAAATTTTCCTTGTATTCCGTATCCACCGGCTTTATCAAAGGGTTCCTTGGTATCAATATACATTTGATCTGCTTCTCATTCATGGGAGAAACACATACATTGCTTATCTGTGAAAAGTTAATCTTTTTAATTATTACTTCTCCCTTGATATTTTCCTTTATAATAATTCCAACTCCTGTATAAACCTGATGGTCACATCCTTGTAAGAGATTCAGCATTCTAAAAGCATCCTGTTCATTATGAGGCTTTCCTAATACTTGCCCCTTAATCACCACCATTGTATCCGCTCCAATTATAATAGAAGGTTCTGTAACATTTTTTGCTACATCAAGGGCCTTATTTAGTGCTAACTCTTCAACGATTTCTTGTGGTATTTCTTTCGATGTTATTTCCTCCTCTAAACTAGGTATAATGTCAAAAGAAACACCGGCTTGTTTTAATATTTCTTCTCTTCTCGGAGAATTAGATGCTAAAATAATACGATACATATTTACACCCATTACATATCACAGATTTCCTGTGATATTGCCACAATTATAACTTAATGAAAGAATTATACTGTGGCACCTTTCCATTCAAATTTTCTTTCACTATTTTAGTCTTTCTTTCTCTATCTTAATTTTATTTCATTATTTCTCTCTCTTAATTTTTTTCTTTATTTTAGACCTTCTTACACTCTTTTAAATATTCCTACACTCTATTAATTTTTCTCTCTATAAACTTTCTTATTATTACAAAAATAAATGTGCAAACTTATATTGATCGTAAAATGTTACCATTGGTACTAAAATTAAGCTTGTCTAAAACTTTTCCAAAATATTTGCAAATTATAACATTTTTACTCTTGAATGTCTAGGAAATTTGGTGTATGATACACATTATTACGTTATCACAATACACCAAGAAAGCAAATTTCCTATTGCATAAATTATCAATTTGTTGTATATTTATAATATCAAAATTTTTAGAGCGTTATTTACGCAGATTGGAGTCAATATGAAAGAAAAAGTTATACTTGCCTATTCTGGTGGATTAGATACTACAATGATTATTCCTTGGTTAAAGGAAAATTATGATTATGATGTTGTTTGCGTTTGTATTGATGTTGGCCAAGGTAATGAATTAGATGGTTTAGAAGAAAGAGCAAAATTATCAGGTGCCACTAAACTTTATATTGAAAATGTAATAGAAGAATTTGTAGATGATTATGTTCTTCCTTGTGTAAAAGCAGGTGCTGTTTATGAAAATAAATATTTACTTGGTACAAGTATGGCAAGACCTGTAATCGCAAAAAGACTTGTAGAAATCGCTAGACTAGAGAATGCAACAGCAATATGTCATGGTGCAACTGGAAAAGGTAATGATCAGGTACGTTTTGAATTAGGTATAAAAGCCCTTGCTCCTGATCTAAAGATTATTGCTCCTTGGAGAATTTGGGATGTAACTTCTAGAGAAGAAGAAATTGAATATTGCAAGAACCATGGAATTGACTTACCATTTTCAGCTGATAACAGTTACAGTCGTGATAGAAATTTATGGCATATTAGCCATGAAGGTTTAGAGCTTGAAGATCCAGCAGTTTCTCCTAACTATGATCACCTATTAGTATTGTCTGTATCTCCTCAAAAAGCACCTGATGAAGGAGAAACTCTTTCCATTAGTTTTGAAAAAGGTATTCCTACTAAGTTAAACGGTGTTGCAATGAAGGCTTCTGAAATCATCAATGAACTAAATATAGTAGGTGGAAAACACGGTGTTGGTATTGTAGATATCGTTGAAAATCGTGTAGTAGGTATGAAATCAAGGGGCGTTTATGAAACTCCAGGTGGTACAATCTTAATGGAAGCTCATGCGCAATTAGAAGAACTTATATTAGACAGAGCTACTTTAACTTGCAAGAAAGAAATTGGTAATAAATTTGCAGATGTTGTATATGAAGGCAAATGGTTTACACCTCTTAGAGAAGCACTACAAGCTTTTGTTGATTCTACGCAAGAATATGTTACTGGTGAAGTTAAGCTACAGTTATATAAAGGTAATATTATTAAACAAGGAACAACTTCTCCTTATTCTTTATACAATGAAAGTATTGCTTCCTTCACTACTGGAGATTTATATAATCATCATGATGCAGAAGGGTTTATTAACCTTTTTGGTCTGTCCTTAAAAGTACGCGCAATGAAAATGGCTGCTGCCGAAAAGGTAGTAGATTAAATTCGCCAGCTTCAGTATTTTATATAGATTTCTCTCCTTAAAGGAATTCTTGGATATCCAAGAGTTCCTTCCCTTTTTTGTAAGAAAATATATATTTTATTAGTAAACCCTTTATTTATTATTTGGGTTAGTTTCTTTTTTATTTCTTTTAATCTATTACATTATCTGTTTCTTTATAATCAATTTCATCTTCTATTTTATTTTCTAATTATTTTATATTTTACTTTTTATTTTACTATCTCACCTTTTTTTATTTAAAAATATATTTTATATTTTTTTAATCTATTTCTTATTGATATGTAATATTAATATGATATAGTTATAGTGTTATCATCTTGTGTCCTTATGCTTAAAATGGAATTCAAAGAAAAGGGCTGATAACCTCATAGAAGTGAAAGAAAATTTTTGAATAGAAAGGTTGCCACAATTAAATTCTTTCACTACTCTTTAAAAGTGGCAGTATCACAGAAATATCTGTGATATAGAATGGGTGTATATATGATTATCACAACTACCCCTTCCGTAGAAGGGAGATCAATAACAGAATATAGAGGTGTTGTTTTTGGAGAAGTTATATCTGGTGTGAATTTTGTGAAAGATTTTGCAGCGGGCTTATCCAATTTTTTCGGAGGACGCTCTAATACTTATGAAGAAGAACTGATTAGAGCTAGGGAAAACGCAATGAGAGAAATGGAGAACCGCGCTAGACAACTAGGTGCTGATGCCGTTGTTGGCGTTGATGTGGATTACGAAGTACTAGGTGCTGATAACGGCATGTTAATGGTTACTGTATCTGGAACAGCGGTTATATTAAGATAGATTAGATTTTTATACTTCATTCAAACTTTGCAGCTAAGATTCTCTATTATTTTGATAAATTCAGTCGATACACAATATTTATTATCGTGATTCAGACTTTCTTATAGTTGTGACTATGATGAATTTGTGAAGTTATTTATGATTTATAATCTTTGGTTTAGATAAAAAAAGTTCACTGTTCAACTGTCCTTTAGGAGTATGAACTTTTTTTATCTGTCTCTAGGTCTCTTTGTAGTGATTTATTACTTCATATATATTTTTTTGTAAAAACATAGTGATTCAGACTTTGAAACCCACTAATAGCAACGTTTTCCATAAATAATCCTTCGATTTTTATTGAATATTTTATTGAAATACTTTATCATTAATATATTATACTTATGATACCGTTAATTTTATAACAGGTAAGGAGAAATACCATGGAAAAAGATACTATATTACTAGTAGATGACAGCGAGATAATATGTACAATTATCAAAGATATACTCGAGTCTCCATCATTACATATTACAATTGCACATTCTGGAGAAGATTGCATAGATATTGCTAAAGAAACTCACCCTACTCTAATAATTCTTGATATTATAATGCATGGCATAGATGGATATGAAACCTGCCGAATATTAAAGCAAACAGAGGAAACTAAGGATATCCCCGTTATATTTATTACTGGTAATAACGATTCTGATTCTGTGCTACGAGGCTTTGAAGTTGGTGCCGCAGATTATGTGTCCAAGCCTTTTATTCCTGAAGAGTTAAAAGCAAGAGTAAAGGTTCATATGCAAAATATTAAGAGTCAGAGAGAATTGCATGCTTTAATGCAAGAACTTCGAGAAACTGCCATTACAGACTATCTGACTAAACTATATAACAGACGTTATTTCACAGAACAACTAAATGATCATGTAAGTATGAATAATGACCCTATATCACTTATCTTATTTGACATCGATGATTTCAAGAAGATAAACGATACATATGGACACAATGTAGGCGATATAGTCCTTGTAACTGTATCAAACATATTTAAGTTAATTCTTAGGGAGGAAGATATAATTGCACGCTGGGGTGGAGAAGAATTTATAGTGTGTCTTCCTGGTGTAGATATTACTCGGGCCGTTACTATCGCTAATAAACTCCGTAAAGAAGTAGATAAATATATATTCCGTTATGAAGATCTCCAATTCCATTGTTCAATTACTGGTGGAGTGATTCAATATGATAGATGTATTACTGCAGAAAAGAATATTACAAATGCAGATGAAGCCTTATATACAGGTAAATCTACCGGCAAGAATCAGTGCATTTGTCATTAATATAAATTAAGAACTAACTAGAGGAGTTTTAAAATGGCATATGAAATACTGGTATTAGATATTGATGGAACCTTAACCAATTCAAACAAGGAAATTTCACCAAAAACATTAGAGGCAATCTTAAAAATACAAGAAAGAAATCACACCGTTGTTTTGGCCTCAGGTCGCCCAACACCTGGCATTACAGCCTTAGCAGACAAATTAAAGCTTTCACATTATGGCGGTTATATTCTTTCCTATAATGGCGCTAAAATTATAAATTGTAAAACAGGAGAGATTATATACCAAAGAGTCCTTCCAACTGATATGATACCTAACCTCCACGCTGCGGCAAAGTCCTATCAAGTAGGGATTATAAGTTATGAGGGTGATCATGTTATTACTGATATGGAAATTGATGAATATATGATAAAAGAAGCTAAAATTAACAACATTCCCATTAAGAAAATAACTGACTTTCCAAATTACATAAACTTTCCCGTACATAAATGTCTAATGACTGGACATGGAAATAGACTTGCAGAGATTGAACCTTTGATGAAAGAACAATTTGGGGATCATGTAAATATTTATCGTTCCGAGCCATTTTTCCTGGAAATTATGCCTCCTAACATTGATAAGGCAAATTCTTTAAAAGAATTATTGAAATATTTGAATTTATCTAACGAGCAAATGATTAGTTGCGGCGATGGTTTTAATGACTTGTCTATGATAGAATATGCAGGCATGGGTGTGGCTATGGCGAATGCCCAAGAAATTGTTAAAAATGCAGCTAATTACATCACCCTATCCAATGATGAAGATGGGGTAGCCCATGTGATAAAGGAATTTATGTTATAACACTATATCTATAATCTAATTCAGTGAGTTGATGAATTAAGCTTTGATGAATTAAGCCTTCATATAACAAGTATAAATACTTTTTGTTATATGAAGGCTTTTTTTAAATGAAGTATACATATCTACTTACCACCAAATTTATTGATTATATTTATTTGCTCTTATCTATAAGATTCGTATTCAATTAAATAATTATTTAATTGAATAATTATTTACTAATTTTAAATGTTTACTTTAACTGGAATACCTGTTGTTTCTAATATTTCACTTACTTTTTTTAGAAGGTCCTTTGTTGGTTCTTTTGTATCAGTTAGTTTATATTCTAGTCCCATCTCCTGCCATTTATATTCACCCATTTTATGAAATGGTAATAACTCAATTTTTATTACATTAGAAAAATCCTTTAGGTAACTAGCTAAATCTTCTATACTTTCTAAATTATCTGTAAGATTTGGTACTAATACATAGCGTACCCATACTTTTATATCTTTTTCATGTAGATATTCTAAAAAGTCTAAAGTAGGGGCTAATGAGGCTCCTGTCACATTTTCATATACATCTGGGTCATAGTTCTTAATATCTAATAACACAATATCTGTATATTCTAAAATTTCACTAATTTTATCATTCCATACATATCCAGAGGTATCAATCGCTACAGATATGCCTTCTGCCTTACATAACTTAACCATTTCCAATATAAAATTAAATTGTAGTAAAGGTTCTCCTCCTGTGAAAGTAACACCTCCACCAGAGAATTTCATATAAGATTTGTATCTTACTATTTCTCTCATTAATTCCTTGGTCGTATAATCTTTCCCTTTTGAAGTATCCCATGTGTCTGGATTATGGCAATACTGACATCTTAACGGACATCCTTGCATAAATACTACAAATCTAACGCCAGGTCCGTCCACTGTACCACAGCTTTCAACGGAATGAATTCTCCCAATAGTCTCACTCATAATATTCACCGATCCTTTCCTAGCATTACACATAAGTGGGCTTGCTCAAAATATTTACTTCATACCATAAATATTTTAGAAACAAGCCCCTCTTGTTAAATATAACTTATAATTATTTATAATTTAGCTCATATATCTTATTTCTTATATCTTATTCTTATATCCTATCTTTCATGGAAAGTACGGTTAATTACATCCATTTGCTGTTCTTTATTTAATTTAATGAAGTTAACAGCATATCCAGATACACGAATAGTCAACTGAGGATATTTTTCAGGATGATCCATAGCATCTAATAAAGTTTCACGGTCAAATACATTGACATTGATGTGATGTCCTTTATCAAAGAAGTATCCATCTAAAAGTCCTGTTAAGTTTTGTACTCTTTCATCTTTATCTTTTCCTAATGCTCTAGGAACAATAGAGAAAGTATAAGAGATACCATCTTCTGCATGCTTATATGGTAATTTAGCAACAGATGCCATAGATGCAACTGCTCCTTTTGTATCACGACCATGCATAGGATTTGCACCAGGTGCAAAAGGTTCACCAGCTTTACGTCCATCAGGTGTATTACCAGTCTTCTTACCATAAACAACGTTTGAAGTAATCGTTAAAACAGAAAGAGTTTGTTTTGCATCACGGTAAGTTTTAACTTTTCTTAACTTATTCATGAATTTTTCTACTAAATCAACTGCGATCTGATCAACACGGTCATCATTGTTACCGTATGCTGGATAATCGCCTTCGATTTCATAATCTACAGCTAATCCTTCTTCATTTCTAATTACTTTAACCTTAGCATATTTGATTGCTGATAAGGAATCGGCAACTACTGATAAACCAGCGATACCACAAGCTTCTGTACGAAGGATTGAAATATCATGTAAAGCCATCTGAAGACGTTCATAGTTATATTTATCATGCATATAGTGAATTACATTTAAAGTATTGATATAAAGTTCTGATAACCAGTCAAGTGTCTGATCAAATTTAGCCATTACTTCATCATAATCAAGATATTCAGATGTTATAGGTGCAAATAATGGTCCAACTTGTTCACCATATTTTTCATCTTTACCACCATTGATTGCATATAATAAAGCTTTTGCAAGGTTTGCACGAGCACCAAAGAACTGCATCTGTTTACCAACTCTCATGGCAGAAACACAACATGCGATTGCATAGTCATCTCCCCAAACATCTCTCATGATATCATCGCTTTCATACTGAATGGAGCTTGTATCAATAGAAACCTTGGAACAGAAATCCTTAAATGCTTTTGGTAAGAATGTTGACCAAAGTACTGTTAAGTTTGGTTCTGGTGCTGGTCCTAAATTATATAATGTTTGAAGAACACGGAAACTAGTTTTAGTAACTAATGTTCTACCATCTACACCCATACCACCGATTACTTCTGTAACCCATGTAGGATCGCCAGAGAATAAGTTGTTATATTCAGGTGTTCTAAGGAATCTTACCATTCTAAGTTTCATTACGAATTGATCTACAATTTCTTGTAATTCTTCTTCTGTAATCTTTCCATCTTTTAAATCTCTTTCATAGTAGATATCAAGGAAAGTCGATATTCTACCAAGACTCATTGCAGCTCCATCTTGTTCTTTTATTGCTCCAAGATATGCAAAATATGTCCATTGAGTAGCTTCTCTAGAATCATTAGCTGGCTTGCTAATATCAAATCCATAGGAAGCAGCCATTTCTTTTAATTGCTTCAACGCCTTAATTTGCTCAGATATTTCTTCTCTTAATTGAATTTCAGGAGATTCAAGAGTGTTTCTTTCAAGTAATTTCTTCTGCTCAACTTTTTCTTGGATCAAGAAATCTACACCGTATAATGCTACTCTTCTGTAGTCACCAATGATACGTCCACGGCCATAAGCATCAGGAAGACCTGTAATAACTCCAGTATGTCTTGCTTTTTTCATAGCGTCAGTGTATGCATCAAAAACACCGTCATTGTGTGTTTTTCTATTGCTGGTAAAGATTTCTTCTGTTTTAGCATCCAATTTATAACCATAGGATTCTAATGCATTTTTAACTACCCTTACACCACCATTAGGCATAATTCCTCTTTTTAAAGGGGCATCTGTTTGGAAACCAACGATGATTTCTTTATCTTTGTCAATATATCCAGGACCGAATGTTGTAATAGTAGAAGGCTTGCTTGTTTCTGCATCAACAATACCCTTCTCAGTCTCAACCTTCATTAATTTCAAAACTTCATCCCAAAGTTCTAAAGTTCTCTTAGTCGGTCCCGTTAAAAACGCTCCATCGCCTTCATAAGGTGTATAGTTATGCTGTATAAAACTCCTAACATTTATGTCAGTAGCCCAGCTTCCAGATTCATAGTCTCTCCATTCTTCTCTCATGTTTTCCTCCTGTAAAAAATTAGTTTATATATAAAATATAAGCATTAATATTACTTTGTATAAGATTTAACATACATTTAGTAGTAATAAATAGATTTTTATATTAATGCTCCTATATATTGTATTATACTAAAGAATATAGTATTAAAAGTCAATAGTTTTTGGACTCATTTTTGAGAATTAGTAATTATTATCGTTTTTATAGCTTTTGCACAACTAAAATTAACTATTTTATATAAAATCACAACTTTACCACATTAAATTCAGAAATAAATCGCACTACAACCCAATCCATATATGGAAAAAAATGCTCTTTCCTTGTAATACGTAGTAGAAATTGTATGCTATTCATATAAATTGTATCATATACAAAAGAATAAAGTTTTATACTACTTTAAACCATTCACCAATATATTACAACGCTTTTTGATTTATTTAATATAACATACTCCATTGTGATGAACATAACAATGATTTCTAATTTTCATTTATGATTGAGGTGCCAAAACTTTAGATTTATAATCAACCTCATTCATACGGAACTCATTTTTATAGATTCTGATTTGTTTCATGCTGATTTTCTAGGATAGACCTATTTTCAGAAGGGTATCCTTATCCGATTTTTATACTGTTGCTAACAGCAAGGTAGACTTCTCCCTTGTTACTGGCAAATGTTTTATCAGTTTTCTGATATTATATGCACCAACTTTGAACAGAAAGAAGGTTTTTGATCGGAGTAGCCCTCTAACTGGTATATTATCTACATTATATTTACGGCGTAGCACAGAAGGTATTCCCTCCACACCATTCCGTTTTCTGGTCAGCTTAAGATAATCGTCCGAAGATATTTTTTTGAGATATCTGGCGCGCTCCGCCATTTTAGATGAAACCATTACTACTGCTGTCTTGTTCTGAATTTTCACCTTGCATCTTGAACGATTTGGACAGCTTTTGCAACTTTCCTTTTGGAATACGGCTCGGCACATTTCAATATTGTCATAATAACTACTTTTGATGGGTTGTTGATTCATTGGACAGTGGATAACTTCTTTTCCATCAACAGATAATTCGAACCCTGCCATGATGGTATCTGGCTGGCGACCTGTCAGTGCAGTGGTTATGAGCTCCACATTTTTCTCTTTCGCGAGACAACTGTTTTCCGTTCCGCTATATGCACCATCCGCTAGCATGATTTCATTGAGTTTATCATTATGGCTGTCCAGATATTCTTTACAAAAGGCACTATCGCTATGACTGTTTTTTTCGTAGCAGACATCGCTAATTAAGGTGCAGCCATTTTCACCGACGGTTTCTACAATGTTTCCAACATAACCTTTATGCTCTTTTCCTGCTTTGCTACGGTACGTGGCATCTGGATCTGATGGGTTCTGGAGACTGTGAGGTTGAATCTCAGATTTTGGTTTTGGCTTCAGACAACCATCATTTTCTTCCTGTGCTTGCTCACAAAGAACTCTGGATAATAGTTGGTACTCTGAAAACTCCAGCCATTCATCCCCGGACATGAGATTTCGCATTCTACCGGCATCTTTAATAACTGTAGTTAAACGGTCTGTGACATCTTCATTTTTGCTATGATAAATAACATCATTGTGATCATCGGAATCAAGGTAATGTAACATATCTGTTGGGATAAGTTCATTTTCACCAAGACGCTCCAAAAGTTTCACTGCGTTAGCAACTACAGTATAAACGATCTCGAGACGGGACATTCGCTTACAATTTGAAGCAATCATTAGACTGTCCATACGTTTTAGGTTGGAATTCAGGTTTAGATATTTACCATAAGCATCGGCAAGGGATTTCATTTCTTCTTTTAAAAGATCTATTCCAGTCGTCACTTCATAATTATAGAGACGTTCCCTGAAACGGCTAAAAGTACGATCGCTGATCGGTTGTTCCGAAAAACTTGTTGTATGAAGAGCATACTGGAAGCGGGTATCACAGCAGATGGAATCCAAAAGTTCGTCATCAGAGAGTCCCAGCATTTCTTTTAGTATTAATGATCCAACTGTAACATTAATTGGAGTATTCGGTCTAGAAAATGCCTGCTCGCTGTAAAGGACAGAAAAGCGTTCCTCATTAATTGCAGGAAAAACAATATCCGCAAAGTCTTTAGCCCAAGATTTCAGAACTATTTTTTGAGTACGTGAGCTTAAGGCATTAAATCTATCATCAAGAGTTATTTGTTGGTAATCGTTAGTTTTAAAAGACATATCATGCACCTCACAAAAGAATATGTCTTAATTTTATCATAAAAAGCTTGTTAAGTAACTATTAATGGGTGCCTAGTTTTGACACCTCAATCAACTATCTCAGTTATAATTCTGTATTATATATGATATTTTTAGCCAAAACACAAGCTAGAATGATAAAAATAACATGATTTTTTTACATCAAAACTGCAGTTCTTCCTGCCTCCCTTCACAACAATTAGGATGAAAGAGTAACATTGGCACTGCAGTTAAAGTTATATTAACCTGATATTTACATTTCATTCATTAAAAATGCAATATTGATCTTACTATTTTTTATTACTTTATATCATGCAATTCGTCAGCGTTTTATTTCTTATTCATCTCATCTATTATCTCTAGATAATCCTCTACATTATCTGAGTCAATATACACATCTGGTTTTATTGAAGTTTCTAATATGTTTTTTTGTTTCACATTCCAGTAATGATTTACTAAGTATAGAGCTAACTTCCTATTTGAATCATAATACACTGTTTGCCCAACACCTTTACCAAACGTATCTTCTCCTAATATGGTTACATTGTTAAGATATGTATCTAAGCCTAATGTAAGCAGTTCAGATGCACTGGCTGAGTACTGGTCTACTAAAATCATAACATCTTTAAATTTTATGTAAGATGCGTCTGAGTAGTAATTATAATTATTACCATCTCTGTAGATTAAGGTGCTCGTTACACACTCTGGAAGCAGACAATCTAATATATTATTAGCACTTAAAGTCATACCTCCTCCATTTCCCCGCAAATCTACTACTAATGTTTTTATGTCACTTTCTCTAACTTCATCCAACCCCTCCACTACCTTATTATAAGTATCTGGTCCAAATGTATAAATTCGAAGATATACAGTATCCTCAATATACTCAAAATATACATCCTCCAACTCCTCTTTATAATATAAATCATACTCTTCATCAGTAATGGTGTAGGTGAAGATATCATCATCTTGTTTGATTCTATCAACTACTAATGAAATCTTATCATTATCTTCAATCGTATCATTGAGCAGTTCCTTTATTACTGCATCATGTTTATTACTCTCATAGTACAAATAATTAGTCTGAATAAACTCCTCTAACTGAACATTTAAAGGCTTTTCTCTATTTCGTATTGTTTCCCTTATTCCTTGTGCGGTATAATTTTGAGGGTCCATATCTAATGCCTCATCCGTATATATCTTAGCATTGTCGTAGTCATCCATCATTAGATAAGCTTCACCTATATAGGCCAATAGGGTAGCACTTGGATTAAGATCATTCCCTTCCAGGTAATATGTAATTGCATTTTCATAGTCATTTAGATAATAATAGGACTCGCCAATTAACTGTAAGATTTCATAAGATGCAGGAAAGATTTCCTGCGCTTCTTTGGAAGCCTCAAGGCATTTGGTATATCTTTTACCATAGAATAACGCATATAGTTTATTCGTATATGCCACTAACAAATCAGGTTCGTCCTGTATTGCCTTCTCATAATATGGAATTGACTCCATGTACATAGTCTTATTGTATAAATAGTCTCCTATAGAAGTATTTAATTGATAGGTAACTTCACCAGCTTTATCTACTTCTTCATAATAAGACAAAGCACCTTCTAAATCCTCCATACTATTGAAACTCAATACGATCCATTCCTGAATTTCTCCATTATTAGAGAATTTCTCTGATACTTTAAGGAATTGATCTAGGGCCTCTTCATACTTCTCATAATTATAGAGTAAGGAAGGAAGCAGAATCTGAGACTCTACGTTATCTGGAAAAAGCTCGGCTACTTCCTGATAATATTCACTTGCACTCTCAAAACCTTTCCATTGCAATAATAATTCGCCCTTGGCATCATATATATTTGTATTATCACTATTTTCTTCTATTAATTTATCAACAATAATAAGAGCGTCTTCATAATTTTTTAAATAAATATTGCAATATACCTCATAAAGCTTTGTATCCAAATCTAAAGGGTCAAATTCCTGATATTTATGAAACATTTCTAGGGCAAGTTCATATTTATTGGTTTCATAGTATATCGCACCCTTACCATGGTAGGCATATAAGGCTTCTTTATTCTCTTCAATCGCCATATTATAGTATTCTATAGCCTCATCTGTTCTTCCTAGTGCAAATAAGGTATTACCATAATTCGTATATATTATGTCATCTTTTTCAACAAACTCAAGTGCTTTTTCCCCATACTCTAAGCTTATACCATAATCATTTAGGCTATAGTAGGCATAGCACAGATTGTTATAGGTTGATCCTAAAAGCTCAGTTTTTTTTGACGAAGATGTTATCACTGCATATTCCAAGGCCTCTAAAAAAAGTTCTTTCGCTTCTTCATACTTCTTTTCATCCATCAAAGCAATGCCTTCTATATTAATAGCATTTATTTTATCTGCATCTTCGTCACTAAACAATGAGCCAAATTCACTTTTAATATTGTCTCCTGTACATCCCATAAGTAATAATACTAAAGCAAATAACATCACTGTTAAAAATATCTTTCTCATGTGCATATAGATCATCCCCACCTTTTTTATTCAACGCTAGCTTTATTATATCATAGTTCCAACACATGTAAATTGGAAGATATCTATATATTTTAATGAATTTCCATTCATTCCAAACGCTGAAAGCCACCAAAAATTTTGGACTTTTTAGTGGCAATTAGCTTTCATATAACATTATTTATCGTCTCTTCCATATTTAATTGGTTTTGTACTTCATTTGCATTCATTTACCATAATATTTTTTATTGCTAACATTTTTCTTAATTCTTCTATACTAGATACCGGGTCCCTACAACTCCTTTTTTCACACAAATAATAAGAAACCTTATCTTCATGAAGAATATAGCCTTGCGTAAATGGTGCAACTTGATCTAGTTCCTCTTGATTTTTAGAATCTTTTATAATAACCGTTAAATCTGGCATAAAATTCTCTCTTAAAAGTTCCTCAAGCTGATTCTCCTCTGTTTCTGTAGTGTTAACACAGACTAACTCTCTGCCTTGATATATTTGATTTAAGAAGCTTATATTACTAAAGTTATGAGACATAGGATGATCCATATTCCTTAAGAGATACTTAAGTTGTATATGCAGACACTCTATAAATTCTATATTCCCAGTAAATGCAGCTAATTTATCAAGGCAATAAGTTGCTATAGCATTTCCTGAGGGAATGGCTCCATCATAAATTTCCTTTGGACGATAAATCAACTGCTCTCCATCTTCAGCATATAAATAGAATCCTCCCTGTATTTTATCAAAGAATTTCTTTAGCATAACTTCCATATATTTTATTGCCTTTTTAAGAAATGTAACGTCAAAATTAGCTTCATAGAGATTGATCAGGGCATAAATGTAATAAGCATAATCATCTAAGTGTCCGACGCCTTTACTATCTCCTTCTCGAAAAGTCACTTTTAGACTTTCCTCCTCCGTTAGATACTTTGCTATAAACGCTTCCCCTGCTAAAGCTTTCTCTAAATAGGTATTGTTACCAAGAATCCTTTTCGCTTTTGCAAATGCGGCTATCATGATACCATTCCAAGAGGTTAAGATCTTATCATCTTTATGCAAGGTAGTTCTAGAAAGCCTGTATTGATACATCTGTTTACAAAGCTTTTCAATTCTCTCATCTCTAGAGATGACTTCCGTACCCAGAGAAATATCCTTCATTCGATTGGGTATATTCTTTCCTTCAAAGTTACCATCTTTTGTTATATTAAAATAATCATTAAAGTATTTTCCATCACTTTTTCCTAGTACTTCTATTGCTTCCTTATAGTCAAATACATAAAATTTCCCTTCAACCCCATCACTATCTGCATCTAGGGCACAAAAGAAACCACCCTCTTCATGGGTTAATTCTTTGCTTACAAAGGTTAGGATCATTTCAGCAATTTTTCTGTAGTGATCTTTTTTGGTATATTGGTATGCCTCTAAATAAATAACGGCAAGGAGACCATTATCATAGAGCATTTTTTCAAAGTGTGGCACCAACCATATGCGATCTGTTGCATATCTGCAAAATCCATAACCAACATGATCAAAAATTCCACCACGATACATAGCATCTAAGGTATTTTCCACAATTTCTAGTGCAGCCTTATCTTTCTCATAATATGCATAACGAAGTAAAAAATAGAGATTATGTGGTGTCGGAAATTTAGGTGCACTCCCAAACCCTCCATTCTCTCTATCAAAGTAACGTTTTAGACTTGTAATGCCTTGATTTATTACTTCTCTTGGACTTATTACTTCTTCTTGTTCTATTTCTTTCTGTTCATCAGTAGCTCTAATCGCTGCAAGTATATCTTCACTGCTTTTAAATAAATCATCCTTTTTTGTATCCCAGGCATTTTTTACTGCATTCATCAGATCAATAAAACCTGGCATTTGATAACCCCCTTTTTTGGGGAAATAAGTTCCTGCATAAAAGGGCTTCTGGTCATAGGTCATAAAGATAGATAAGGGCCAGCCACCACTTCCTGTTAGTTTCTGACAAACTGACATATACACATTATCAATATCTGGTCGTTCTTCTTTATCAACTTTAATGGAGATAAAATTATCATTTAAAATCTTTGCAACTTCCCAATCTTCAAAGGATTCATGGGCCATCACATGGCACCAATGACATGTTCAAAAGTTGAACCTAGGTTAGCTGTACCCAATAGAGAGAAATATAGGTTTATTCTCTTCTTTTGCTATCTGAAAAGCTTCTTCACTCCACGGATACCAATTCACAGGATTATACACATGTTGTAACAGATATGGTGACTTCTCATTCGCTAGTCTATTGGGTACTGTATTTGTTCGGTTCATTAAATCACCCCCTAAAATTTATTTGAGAATAGTATAACATCAATATTAGGAAATATACCAAAAAAATCATTAAACCACTCATAAATATTTTTTTATTTAATGCAACTTTCCTCTATTTCGACATATATTGACAATAAAGGAGGTGAACTGTATGGGAATGCCAAATATTCCGGATATTAAACCAAAAATTGAACTATCCTTTGAAGATACTATTAATTTATTGCTTACTTCAATTGCACTTGAAGAACTAAGTTTAGCACACATTATGAATGCTGAAGCTGAAAAAATACAAGAAGTAGTTAAAACTCCTGGCCATAATAAATTAGGCGATTTACTTTGCATTGATAAAAGCGTAGAACGTATGATGAGAGATGTAATTAAAAAAGAAATACTTTTAGAATTTAAGTTTGAAAATATTCTCGAATTATTAGAGGATAAAAAAAGAAAAGATCAATGTTAATTTTCACAAGGCCTTGCTTTAAAACAAGGCCTTGGTTTAAATAAATGGTGGTGATTTTGATGGCAACGAAAAACATAGATGAAAAATCAGTAGCAAAAAAGGTTATATTAAACTCTCTAAGAATTGAAGATTGTCTAACTAATCTTTTAAAAATTGAGACTAGATTTTTAAAAAATAAATCTGATCAAGATTTTAACTACGACGAAATAAAGAAAATAGATAAATCAATTAAATATCTATTATATTATCTTATTATTATTGATGACAGAATACAAAAATGTTTAGATATCATACAAAATAAAAATGAAGAAATATAAAAAGCGTAGTGATACGCTTTTTAAAATGTATCATTTAAAGATTGACAACAAAATAGTACACTGCTACACTTTTAGTCATATGAATTTTTAGAATATAAAATGATCCATTTTTACTTAAGGAGTGATGCAATGAAATATAAGTACTTACTATTTGATTTAGATGATACCATATTAGATTTTGAAGCAAATGAAATAGAGTCATTAACCAGATTATTCGAATTACATGGAATTTTGTTTACTGAAGAAGTATTTCACACATATACTACAGTAAATCGAAAACTATGGGATGCCTATGAAAAATCTGAGATTCCTTTAGAAACAGTGCTAAATAATCGTTTTTCTGAAACTTTAACCATACTGTCCAAAGAGGGCAACGGCGCAGAATGGGAAAAAACTTATCGCCAATTCCTAAGCGAAGGTTCTCATATGATGGAGGGTGCTTTGGAAATATGTCAGCAGTTGTCCAATACCCATAGATTATTTATTGTGACCAATGGCGTTACCACCACACAAATAAATCGCCTTAAGATATCCGGCTTATATGAATATTTTGAAACTATATTTACCTCACAAGAGATTGGTTTTCAAAAACCTTCCATAGAATTTTTCAATTACGTAACAAACCATATCAAGAATTTTGACAGGTCTAAGGCCCTTATCATTGGGGATTCCTTAAGCACGGACATAAAGGGCGGAAACCTTGCTGGTATTCATACTTGTTGGATGAATCCTAAGCACAAAGAAAACAAAGAACATATCCCTTTTAATTATATGATTACTAATCTTTATGAACTATTGACACTTATACAGTAGGTTGGCTATTACAATCAATTCATTTCACCGTTATTTTTTAAAAGATTTCTATGTTGCATATGTCAATCTTAATCACTTACATGTCAAATATGACTTTGGTTTTCAATCTGGATTGATAACTGAAATAAATACTCTTCATTTGGCAGTTTTATAAAATCAGTAGCTATATTCTCGATGTATAAACTGCCTTTTGTAGTAAGTTGATTTCTTTTCAAATATTCAAGAAATGATTGGATAGCTTCAGCGATCTTACCATTTTGAGCTCGTTTATAAATACAGGCGTAGTTTCCTTCTATTTTTGCATAATTACTTTCCTCTATATGATTTGTTATTCTATAAACTGATTCTAGTTTACAGGGTTCCTTCTCTTTCATAATAACACCTGATTGATATCCATAGGTTACATAGTTGATATATGGCGCTTTACCCTCTTCAAAGGTTTGTATTACCAAGGGAAGTTCCTTATTATATTCTATAAAAAAAACATCATCTCCCTTAGATAGGTAATTCTCTAATTGGGTAGTAGCATGGGTAAGCATTCTTTCTGCATTACTAAGTTCTACCTGTTTTTCTCGAATCAATTGTATTTGTTTCTGCAAAAGCGGCATACCTAATGATAAATCTTCTTCTTTCATAAGCTTTTTTATTTCTATCAAAGGCATTCCTACTGCCTGTAAAGCCTTAATCATTCCCATTGTATCAACCTGACTTGGCCCATAGGTACGGTAACCATTATCTTGTACCTCCATTGGTTTTAGCAATCCAATCTCATCATAATAATGCAAAGTCCTTCTTTCAGCTTTACACATTTTTGCAAATTCTTTTGTCGTTAATTTATCCTCGATATTTATAAGTTTACCCATTGTAATTTCATCATCCTTACTCGTATATTTTGCTATCTTTTTGCTATCTTTTTGCTATCTTTTTGCTATCTTTTTGCTATCTTTTTGCTATCTTTTTGCTATCTTTTTACTATCTTTTTGCTATCTTTTTACTCTGTTATAATTCAAAGTTATCAACTACTTCACAAATTCATCACTTAATTTCAATCATTCCCCTTGACTGTAACGCAACGTGACACTTTATACTATCCATTATAATGATTTGAAAGAGAGGCGTCAAGAAAATGGATTTAACAACGGGTAAACTGGATATGACAAAAGATAATATCAAGAAGGTATTGATTAAATTTGCAATACCTATGATCCTTAGTCTTATTACCCAGCAACTGTATAATATTGCAGACATGATTATTGTGGGAAAATATCTAGGTTTGGATGAACTTGCCGCTGTAGGAAACGCTGGCACAGTAATCCTTATTTTAGTTACTTTATCTGGTGGATTAGAAATGGGAAGTGAAATCATTTTTGCTAAATATGCAGGTAATAAAAAATATAAGGATATTTTAATTGGTGTTAAAAGTATTATTGTCTTTGGTCTAATCAGCGGGATTATATTATCTATTTCAGGTTTTATATTCAGCCCCTTTATACTAAATTGGCTAAAAGTTCCTGGTGAACTACTTACACTTACCAAAAGTTATATAACAGTATACATAGCTGGTATGGCTTGTGTATTTTTATATGATATTTCTCGAGCTATTATTGTGGCCTTAGGAGATGCGAAATCCTCCATGTTTTTGCTTATATTTACATCTGCATTAAATATATTACTGGATTTATTATTTATATGCTTTTTCAAACTTGGCGTTGGAGGTGCTGCACTTGCCACTATAATCGCACAATTCCTAGGGATGGCTATTGCTTTCATTCTATTGAAGAAAAAACTAAAACCCTTAACTAAGGAATATCAAACTTCTTGGTTAGATTTTAAGAAAATACGTGAAATACTCTCTATTTCCATACCAACCATTATCCAACAATTGATTTTATCACTATCAGCTTTATTTCTTCAATCCATAGTGAATCCTTTTGGAAGTAAAGTAATTAGTGGTTATTTGGCTGTAAACAAAATCATGTTATTTGGGATGCTTATAATCATTGGGTTATCTCAAGCGCTTTCCATATTTACAGCAGCAAATTCAAGGGATGAAAATTTATACCGTGTGAAAGAAGCCTATGGTTTTTGTATAAAAATATCCACAATTTATTTGATTATATTAACTGGTATCAACTTTTTAATCCCCAAATATCTTATAGGTATTTTTATTGATATAAAAAATAATATAGAAGCTTATGAATTTGCTAGAAACTATCTTCAATTTTCATTACTTGCATATTTTGCCTATGGATTTAAAATCTTGAACGAAAACTTATTAAGAGGTTTTTCTCGTATGAAAGATTTTTTACGATCAAACTTATCTGATTTGTTTTGCAGGATGATATTTACATATCTATTCGTATATCTATTTGCCTTACATGGATTTTGGATGGGTAATATGTTTGGAAAAATAGTATCTTTGCTAATATCTGTTTACGCAATTAAAAAAGGAAATTTATTTACCAACAAATTACATATTCAAAAAGAAAATGAGAAAAGGGTAGAGATAAATTAATAGGATAGATTTAAAGAGGCTTCCAACTCTTAGTTTAACTAGGAGTTGACAGCCTCTTTTTTCATATATTAAATATCATTCATTTAATTCTTGTATAATCTTAATCTTCTTGAACTTCAAACTCATCTTTACCAACACCACATAATGGGCACACCCAATCATCTGGAAGGTTTTCGAAGGAAGTACCTGGTGCTATATCAGCATCTGGATCTCCATCATTAGGATCATAAATATAACCACATACTAGGCAAACATATCTTTTCATTGGTTTACTCCTTTTTTTAAATAATTTCAATCGTCTATTTTGTAATATTCTATCCAGTATTTCACATGTTATGCAGTTGTTATGGATGATAACACTGAATAAAATCCATTAATTGATTGATTTTTATATTGATATTATACATTATCTAAAGAGTAATATCCACCTAAATTTTATGATTTCTTTGATTATATTTATCATAAACTCTTTATATCGGTTCATACTAATCTGGTATTAAATAAAATTCTAATTAAAAAATTAATTGGTTTATTAATACTTTGATATCGTGGTCAAAAACATATTAAATTTATGTGATACAATAACTTTTGACTCATATATCATTCTTTTTAACTAAAATAATTTCTATGTAACAATTTTAAAGGAAGGTATGGTGTGAATATGGATCATAATATTTTAGGTAGCAATCAAATACCCCAAGGTCTTGGAATGGCACTAACACAAAATTTAGAGGCACTTAATTACTTTTCCACACTAAACAGTAGGCAAAAACAAGAAGTAATCAATCATACTCATTCCATTCACTCAAAGGCTGAAATGCAATATTTTGTGTCAAATATGGCAGAGGAAACACATTTTAGTTAAACTAATTTTCTTGTAGTACCTTATAAAATGGGATATACTTATCAAGTATATCTCATTTTATCTAATTCCAATATTTATTAGTTAAACTAAATTTGGATTTTTACAGTTTTAGATACACGTACCAAATACATTCAAAACAATTCATTATACTAGGAGATTTTTA
>JBKEAO010000080.1:0-25810 GCA_047972335.1 Anaerocolumna sp.
AATATGGAGATGTAGTAATGACCAATCAAAAAGAAAAGGATTTATTCACTTATTACCGTAAGGATGAAGCAGAAATACTGTATATTGAAATAAATTTAAGCTCAACTGGTAAGAAACGAAAACAATCCCCTAAGGGATTTCGTTTGTTATCTAATTATGAAGAGGAGCCCACAGTATTCCTACGGCCCTATGATGCCAGCATATGGAAATGTAATTAGTGTGACAGGGGTGTCAGGGGGACGGGGTTATTGACATAACACAATAAACCCCGTCTTTCAACTCTTACAAATTTTTTGGCAGTATAATATACATTTTGGCAGTATAATATACATTTTTGGCAGTACAATGTATATCTTCTAAAACAATAGGAATACTATAAATGTTATAAATGTTATAAATGTTATGAATGTTATAAATGTTATGAATGTTATAAATGTTATAAATGTTATGAATGCTATGATACTATAGGAATGTAAGTTAAGGGGTCCTACTTAGTAATCTGACCCCAAAATCAAGATAATTGATAAAAAAAAATAAAATGAAAACTGCATTTAGGGGGAAACCTAAGTGTTTTTTTATGAAATGACAGGATAAGTTTAAATGATGAAAAAAGTTAAATAAGTATTACTTGGTTGTGAATATCTAAATGAGATTGTTGCAAGCTAGAGCAGTTTTTTTTAGGAACTACCAAAGAGGCAATTGAGATGTTACCATTTCACTCTAATGTTGCAGTTCTACAAAATATTGTTTCCCCTATTGTTTTCTAGATATTGTAGAACGGAGATTGTTTTAAAAGACATATTGCTTCATCCAAGGAATTTTCATCATATACACACAGAGGAATGGAATTAGTGAAGTGGAATTAGAGGAATGGTTAAAGAAAAGGTTAAAGAAAAGGTTAAAGAAAATGAAATAATAAGTACTTTTCAGTTCCACCATTATATGATAAAATCATAGATGTACGTACAAGTTTTGGTGAAATATTAAATTTCCTCTTTAAAAATAAAATAATTTAGTATATACTAAAATAAAAGAGGCAAATATTATAACATTATGGAGGATTTCTATGAGTCTTGGAATGAACGATGTAAAAAATGCAATTGTGAGTGGAAAAACAGTTCTTGGTATTGAACTTGGTTCAACCCGTATTAAAGCAGTTTTAGTTGATGAAGACAATACACCTATTGCTTCAGGTAGCCATGATTGGGAAAATAAATATATCAATAACATTTGGACATATAGCCTTGAAGATATTTGGAAGGGTGTGCAAGATAGTTATCAGAATATGGTTGCTGATGTGAAACAACAATATGGAGTCACAATTAAGAAAATAGGGGCAATAGGTTTTAGTGCCATGATGCATGGGTATATGGTGTTTGATCAGGAAGGAGAACTTTTGGTTCCATTCCGTACTTGGCGTAATAATATAACTGAAAAGGCATCCGAAGTACTTACAGAAGTATTGAATTATCATATTCCACAAAGATGGAGTATTGCCCATTTGTACCAAGCTATTTTAAATAGTGAAGAGCATATTGGCAATGTCAATTTTATGACAACATTAGCAGGCTATATCCATTGGAAATTAACTGGAGAAAAAGTCCTTGGTGTTGGTGAAGCATCAGGTGTATTCCCAATTGACTTAAATTCCAAAGATTTTAATGGTAAGATGATGGAGCAATTTAATGAATTAACTTCATCCAAAAACCTTTCCTGGAAATTAGAAGAGATTCTTCCAAAAGTTTTAGTAGCAGGGGAGAATGGGGGTAATTTAACAGAAGAAGGTGCTAAATTACTAGACATAACTGGTGAATTAGAAGCAGGAATTCCACTTTGCCCTCCTGAAGGTGATGCTGGAACTGGTATGGTAGCTACAAATAGTGTTGCACAGCGTACTGGAAATGTATCTGCGGGTACTTCTGTATTTGCTATGATCGTATTAGAGAAAGAATTATCAAAGGTTTATGAAGAAATAGATCTTGTTACTACACCTACAGGTAGCTTGGTTGCTATGGCACATTCTAATAACTGCTCCTCTGATTTAAATGCATGGGTTGGCTTATTTGATGAATTTGCCAAAGCGTTAAACCTTAATCTTGATCCAAATACATTATATGGTACACTATATAATCTAGCCCTTAAGGGAGATAAAGATTGTGGTGGTTTACTAGCTTATGGATACCTTTCTGGAGAACATATCACTGGTTTTGAAGAGGGAAGACCATTATTTGTACGTTCTTCAGAAAGTAACTTTAATCTAGCAAACTTTATGAGAGTGAATTTATATACAGCCCTAGGTGCACTTAAAACTGGTCTGGATATTCTTCTAAAGCAAGAAGGTGTTAAACTGGAAGAAATATTTGGACACGGTGGTTTATTTAAAACAAAAGGGGTAGGACAAAGTATAATGGCAGCAGCCATTGATGTTCCTGTAACTGTTATGGAAACTGCAGGAGAAGGCGGCGCTTGGGGTATTGCGTTACTTGCATCCTATATGATAAACAAATCAGAGAATGAAACGTTAGAAGCATATTTAAGTGAAAAAGTATTCGCAGGTAAAGTTGGTTCAACTATGGCACCGAATGCAAAGGACGTGGAAGGTTTTAATGAATTTATGGTTCGTTATAACAAAGGACTTGCCATTGAGAGAGCTGCAGTAGATTGCTTAAAATAAGCACAAGCTAGTCATATATTTAAAAGGTTGGCAGGTAGATCTAAAACATATCTTGATAACGATACAGAAACCAACCACTATATGCTCGAATAATGAGAATATAAGATATAAATTTAAAAAACCACTTCTGTGTCTAAATAGAAGTGGTTTTAAAGTATTTTTCTTTTATTATGCAATCATAGATTTAATAAACCATAGATTTTTACTATAACCAGAAATATGACCTTCGAATTCAGCCACGATTTCAAAGTCATCTGCTTCATCCGCTGCAGTTCTTATTTCAACTGCTAAGGCATTCATTTCTTTCAGGTAATCTTGTACAATTTTTAGAACTTCATCACATGCGAAAGTATCTTTATCTAATTCCTTAATAGATGCAGTTTGAAGGTAATCAGATAATTTAACCAAAGGACTTTGGTCTCTCATTTTTAGTAATTCTGCTACACTATCATATTTTTCAAAGAAATCATTGTACAATGATTCAGTAAATTCATGAATTTGCACAAATTGCATTCCTTTTACATTCCAATGTAAATTATGAAGATTTACATTTAATACAGCTAAATTAGACAAGTATTTATTTAATTTTGAATAAATCATTATAAAACCTCCTTAAATATCTAATGTATTTTTATTTCAATTTCATATTAACATATGCTTGTATAAAATTCAAATATGAAATTAAAAATAATGGGGTTACTAGAGAAACTTTACCAATGTTAATCGTTTAAGAGTAAACACAAAAGATGTAGCACGGTAAAGGATATATATAAATAGTTAGAAAGCTTTATCAGTTCAGGCGGTCTTAAAAAATATGCTGAATTTTTGAAACCCCTGCTTGGTTGTTCTGGTGGATAAGTAATCCTAAACCTAGGTGATGTTTTTATTTTGTGAATAATATTATAAGTCTCATAAATGGTTCGCTAGTTATAAGTTAACTGGTGTATTAGCTGTGCAATTACAGGAAGTTGTCTGAACTGTTACAACAAGAAAAGCTTCTGCAAAAAGTAAAAGAAACATTAGAATTGCCTAATTTAATAGAATTACAAAGTGCAAAAGGCAAAGATGCAAAAACAGATCATAAATCAGAGGATGAAGATTTTTTTGGATATAAAAATTCTTTAGCAATGAGTGAAGAAGATATAAATATAGTAGCAAAGCTAAAAGATAATGTAAATTGAAAGGAATATAGCAGTGAATTCAATTCATTTAATGAAGATGTAAGACACATACGAATGTAAAAACGGTTATTTAGCTAAAAAGAATAAAGTTGGAAAGAAAGAATAGTTATTTATAGTTCATCGATGTGACTGTGAATGATGTCCATTTTCACAAAAATGCTTAGATATGCAAAAGACAAGGGATACAAAGAAATTTTATGAAATATAGATGATTTGAAAATCTTTGCAGAACACAGAGAATTTGAAGATACTGGACTTTTAAGTTTGAAAGCCCAGTCCTTTCTGACGGTAATTACGTAAAATATTGTAAAAAACACAAAGTTAGTAACTGAAATGTAAGGGAAATTACCCTTATAACAAAAATCGTCAAAAGTGATACATCAACCCACCTTAATATATATTTCTATCAGATATCTTTCAAAATGAGAGTCAATGAAAAAATTGAGACTATGATTTTAACCCGCTCAAATATATAAATTAGATAGAAACCATTTTTAAAGAGTAGAAAATTTGATGTGCAACTTCATTTGCATTATTATAATTCTATTATAGAAATAACATATAACATATAAAGTTCGAAAATACTACAATTATTGTAAAGGAGAAAACTATGAAATTAACAAATGTTTTTTTGAAATATTGTCTTAAGTATTTTGTCGCATTTATAATTATTTTAGCCTGCTGCATACCAATAGTAAGTGTTTCCAATAAAATAGTAAAACAGCAGATTATTGAAACAAATCAACTTAAATTAAGAGAAGGTATCAGTGAAATAGATCAGAATATATCAAAGATGAACTTGATTACGAAAAGCATGAAGCAGGATTACCATTTTAAAATGTTAATTAATACTAAGGGTGTTTTAAATCGGAATGAATATATGTGGCTGGAGTATTCAAGGCAGAAGGTGGAAAATACCAGTTTAATTTATACTTTTCCTGTTTATAGTTTTTTATTATTTAAAGAGAATGACTTATATATTTCTCCAAACCAATCCAGTGACGTTTTTTATAACTACTATGGAAAATTTCTTAAAATCATAGATAATAAGGCACTCAACTCAAAAGAATTTAAAGAGGAGCTATTTATGACACAAGGCTTGTATGCGTATAAAAAAGTGAACGAAATTAGATTTATTGCCAATGGGAAAGAGAATTCAGTTACCGATGCAATACTATGTTCTGTTAAAGGAACTTCGGATTATACAAATAGTGCATCTCATATTATGACTTATGTAATTACACCAGATGCATTGGTGAAATTCCTGCTTACTGAAGACACTAGAGCAGATGGGCTGATTAAAATAGAAGATTCTAAAACGGGTGAAATATTGCTTGAATATGGAAAGAATGCGGTACTTCTTGGTAATGTAAATAATGGAGAAGAAATTAATGTTAATGGAACAGTATTCTTTTTATCTTCATATGAAACGGAAGAGGCAGGCTGGAAAGTTACAATAGGAATACCAAAGTCCATTGTTGATAATCAGATAAAGAGTATAACAAATATTATTCAGTTATACATTTGTTTGGGTATGATAATTGTTTTATTCTTAACTTTTTATTTTAGTTATAGACAATATATTAATGTAAGAAAGTTATTCATAACAATATATGGAGAAGGTGGGACTCTTAGTAAAGGGCAGAATGAATATGATGTATTACGAGGTGTTTTTAAGGATATTACCCGAAATAAAGATGAATTTAAAAATCAGATGGAGAATTTAAATCAGCAATATCAGGCACTGATGTTGGAAAATCTTATTGTAAGAGGAATTAACACAAGAGAAGAACATGAAGAATTTGAGAAATGTTTTGCTAAACCTCTGGAGTATTTCTGTGTTGTATTATTAAGAATGCAGATTGCGGATCAATCCATGCATCAATTTGCCTTGCTTTGTATAATGGAATACCTAAAAGAGAGTTATCCTAGTGATTTTTCTAATGTGCATACAGGCATTAGAGATGAATTATTCTTATTTGCGCTAAATCCTGAAGATTCATCGAATGTGAAAAATATAAAAAATATATTTGAGAGTTTCATAATGGTATTGTCAGAGGATTTTGATACCACCATTCATGTAGGAATCAGTGCAATTGGCACAGAAATATCCAATATTAATATCTGCTATAATCAGGCTCAGCAGGTTATACAAGCTTATTTTAATGAGTCTGTTAATTGTGTAGAGGAATACAACATAAATATAAATTCAGTAAAGGAAAATATTATAGGGGTTGAGTATCTAAATAAACTCTATAACCTTATTCTATGCGGTGAACAAGAAGCTATTGTTCAACAGTTTACCAAGATATTTGCATACTATCAAAAAATGACCTTTCAGTATGAAGTACAAAAGCAACAGATATTTTTTTCAATAAGAAATGTTATATACAGTGCATATCTACATTTAATCACAAATCCCAATGGAGTAGATATACTACCAGAGTATAAATATAGTTACACACTTGAGGAAATGTTAGAGGTTTTGAGAATTTCTGCTTTAGAGGTATGCAATTATATGGAAGAAAAAAAGAAGAGCAAGAATATGGAACTAAAGGAAAATATTGTCGCATATATAAATAATAATTATATGGATACATCTATAACAGCAGCTAAAGTTAGCAATGAAATGAGAATAGCAGAAAAATATTTAAGCCAGTTTATGAAAGAACATACTGGAGAGACCTTTACATCTTATTTAGAGCAACTTCGGATCAACAAGGCAAAAGAATATTTAGCAAGTTCGGATATGAGTAATGAAAAGATTGCGGAACTGACAGGTTTTGGAGCCATTAATACCTTTTATCGTACATTTAACAAGCGTACAGGAGTATCTCCAGGAACTTACAGAAGCTCCAATCAGGAGAAATAGCAATACTCATTTTAATTCAAGCTGAAATTGTTAGCTAAAATTAACGTAAAAACCGTAAATATTGCATTTTGAGATAAAGTAAAAAAAGTGAGATACCAGTTTCTTGCCATTGTGGAGGCTTATATGAAAGTGACACTATTCATATTTTATTCCGTGTAGTATCGTTTAGGCAGGAAGTCAGTAGACTGGCTGTTACATTGAGTACTTGAGTGGAACGCATATCCTAAAAAACATATAAGTTAGGAGGAGATAATTTGATTTATGAATTAGTAAGGCAATTTAAAGGTGAATTTAAAGCTTTTCAGCCTTACACTACTGCTAAGGACAGAACTAGCTGGGATGGATTAACAGATTCACTAAAAGTTAAATGGATTACATTGGGAGAACTTTGTTTAAATGTCGAATATCCTCCATTGTCTGCAAACAGTTATATGGAGTTTTGCAACATTGGAGACAGAATTGGATATGAAGAAAAGTATTTTACCAGGAGACGATTACTATATACTTTAGTTATGGCAGAGTGTATAGAAGGAAAGAAAAGATTTTTGAAAGATATTGCAAATGGTATTATTGCTATTTGTGAAGAAAGTGGATGGCAATTGCCTGCCCACAATCATTTTGCGGGAGTTCATAGCAAACTTGCAGATGTTACAAAACCAGTTATGGATTTGTTCGCCTGTGAGACAGCAGCCGGTCTTGCAATGGTTTCTTATCTCTTAAAGGAAGAACTAGATGAAATCAGCCCGGTATTATGTAGCCGTATTCAATATGAGATAAAACAGCGAATACTCACTCCCTATTTAGATACTCATTTTTTTTGGATGGGAAAAGACGGAGAGAAAGTTAATAACTGGACAGCCTGGTGTACGCAAAATACGTTAATCGCGCTATTTTCTATAGGAGATATGACACAAGAAACGATGCAAAAAGTTATGGAAAAAGCAGCCAAAAGCCTAGATATATTTCTGGATTCCTATGGTATAGATGGATGTTGTAATGAAGGTGCTAGTTATTACCGTGTAGCTGGTTTATGTTTGTTTAATGCATTGGAAGTTATGAATTTTGTAACAGATAACAGCTTATTATCCATATATGAAGATGAAAAGATAAGAAATATGGCACCCTATATATTTAACGTTCATATTGCTGAGAATTATTATGCTAATTTTGCTGACTGTGCACCGACTTGTGAGAGGGCAGGAGCAAGGGAGTATTTATTCGCTAAGAGAACTGGAAATGTTAATATGATGCACTATGCTGCAAAAGATTTTAAAGAAGATAGTAATACTGTACTACCAAGACAATCAGTGAATTTATTTTATTATCTGCAAAGTGTATTTACTGAGAAAGAAATTCAAGCTTTTGATTCTAATGGCGAGGTAGAAAAAAAGGATATATATTATGAAAGTGTGGGTTTACTTCTTGCTAGAGACTCAGGACATTTTTTAGCGGTTAAGGCAGGAGGAAATGATGACAGTCATAATCATAATGATACAGGAAGTATTATTTTCTATAAAAATGGACAACCAGTATTAATAGATATAGGAGTAGAAACTTATAGTAGAAAAACTTTTTCCAATGAAAGATATGATATTTGGACTATGCAATCAGCTTATCATAATGTGCTAAGTTTTGGGAAAGTTATGCAAAAGTACGGTTCAGAATACCAGTCTAAGGTATCAGAGATTTTGTTGACAGATGATAAAGCAATTATCTCTATGGAACTATCAGGCTGTTATCCTTACGGTTGTATCACTGGTTATACTCGCAAGGTTGAGTTTGTTAAAGAGAAGTATCTTCGTGTTACAGATACTATCGAACCATATAAAGAGGGAACTTTTTTAAGTTTGATGACCATTGAAGTCCCTACCTGGAAGGATAACATTTTATTTATAGGACAATTGGAAAAATTATATTTTAATAGTAAGGTGCATGTAGTAATAGAAGAAATAGAAATTGAGGACGGTAAACTAAAGAAAGAATGGGGCAATAGTATGTACCGTACCAAAATATTTCCTGATAGTACTGAACTTATCTTTACAGTTAAGTTAGATTAAGGTGTTAGAAAAGAATCAAAATAATGTAGGTTGGAAGAATATTATTTAAAAGTAATGTCATATTCAATTTCTTCTAACAAATTTAATGGCAAAGTCACAGTCAGAACAGTGGCAGAAAGGGTATAGTTTATGAAGAATAAAAGCAGCTACAGTTTAAAAAAGAGTAAGAAACAAATAGTATCAATTGCAATAATTTTGTGCATTTTAACACTCAGTTTTGCAGGTTGTGGGAAGAAAACGGAATCCACAGAAAACAATACATCGTCAACAGAAGATACTGGAAAAGAAAAAATTACTATTGCTCTTCAGACAAATAGTTTTATAACAGATTATGATGATAATTACTTTACAAAACTATTAGAAGAAGAAATGGGAGTTGACATTGAAATATATCAACTGCCTACAGATACCACTGAGATGAAGACTAAAATGTCATTGATGATTTCTAGTGGAGATGACCTACCTGATGTATTTTGTACATATGGTATACCTCAGGAATTGATATTGGATTATGGTAGTAAAGGGGTCTTTATTCCTTTAAATGATTATATCAATAATCCTGATATTGCAGTTAACTTTAATAATATAGCAGAGGAAGATAAAGATGCTATACTTAAAAGTACGACAAGTGCAGATGGGAACATTTATTCTTTAGCTAAGTATGAACCAATGACCTGGAATTTGACTCCTTACCGTATGTATATCAATGAGTCTTGGTTAAACAAACTTAATCTGAAGGTACCCACAACTACAGAGGAATATTATGAAGTATTGAAAGCCTTTGTTAATAATGATCCAAATGGAAATGGTATTAAAGATGAAATAGGTGTTTATGGTCTTGCATCAGGTGGTTATGGTGAGGATATGACCATTGCACTAATGAACTCCTTTGTATTTTATAGAGGAGGAGGTCAGTTATCACTAGCTGAAGATGGCAAAACTGTAATTGCACCATATGCAACAGAAGGTTGGAAAAAAGGTTTGGAATATATGGCAAAACTATATAACGACGGATTACTATCAGCCTCTATTTTTACAGATGACACCACACAGTTTAAAGCGGTGCTAAATAATGAGTCCGCTAATATAGTAGGATCTGTTTCTGCAGGAAGCACTGGTAACTGGACAGATGCAAATACAAATCCTAATTTTGCTGAAATGGAACTACTTAGTCCTTTGAGTGGTCCTGACGGCATTGCTTATACCTCATATACACCATATACCCCTGAGCCTACCTGGTATATTACTTCCTCTTGCAAGAATCCAGAGTTGGCTGTTAAACTAGGTGATTTATTCTACAAGCAGAATATCAGTATGTCAGCTCGCTACGGTGAAGAGGACGTGGACTGGAGCATGAAGGAAGAGGTTGTATCACAATACACTACTCCATACATTGAAATGGGAATATTTGACAAAGTTACAGCAGTAGATTTAAGTAATTTGTGGACTCAAAATACAAATAAATTCTGGCATAACATTGGACCACGTTATGTATCAAATATCTTTCAAGATGGCATAGCAACGGGAACAGCTGACTACAACCCTGAAATAAAGACAGAACAATTAAAAGCTAAGAATTATGTTGCTTATTTAAATGCCCATCCAGAAAATGTTTTATCTGGGCATAAATACACTAGAGAGGAAACTGAAAAAATCACAGAGGCAGCTACAAATATCCCTAATTTTATAAAACAAAGTCTTGCGGAATTTGTTACAGGAGCAAGAAGCTTAGAGGATTGGGACAAATATTTAGAAGAACTAAATAATATGGGATTAAAAGAGTATATTGAGTGTACACAGGCAGCTTATGACAGAATTGAAAAATAAGTGGATATTATAGTCTTATTTTTCTAAAAAGTAACTAATATAGGGGACTGTTATTTTAGGAGTATTATATAACAGTCCCTGCTTATCTCTTAATATTAAAAGGCGGGATCTTAATGAGTAAGGTTGTAACAACAGAAAATATCATAAGAAATAGACCAAAATCAATTTGGAAAAGGATGCAAAAACGATGGCAGTTATATTTGCTTTTACTAATACCAATTGTGTATATAATTATTTTTAACTACATACCAATGGCAGGACTTGTTATTGCATTTAAAAAATATGATTTCAGTAAAGGAATATTCGGTAGTCCATGGGTGGGACTAGACAATTTTGTAAAGTTTGTTTCCTCATATAAATTCGAGCTGGTACTTAAAAACACCTTAACCATATCTTTGTATAGTCTATTAACATTTCCTATAGCAATTATTTTTGCATTATTTCTAAATGCATTGCCATCAAAAAGATATCAAAAAACTATACAGATTACAACCTATATTCCACATTTTATTTCTACAGTTGTTATGGTTGGCTTAATTTTTCAGTTATTAAACAACCGTACAGGAATGTTTGGCAGTCTATACTCTTTTTTTACAGGAAACAGTGCTCCCAATATTCTTGCAGATGGAGAAAGCTTTAAACACTTATATGTGTGGTCGGGAGTATGGCAGGGAACAGGATATAGTTCTATCATATACATAGCTGCCTTAGCAGGCGTTGATCCATCTCTACATGAAGCTGGAAGAATCGACGGAGCCAGTAGATTTCAACTACTCCGATATATAGATTTTCCAAGTATAGTACCAACAATAAGCATTATGCTAATCCTTGCAGTTGGTAATATTATGAATATCGGATTTGAAAAAGTATTACTTATGCAAAATAGTCTCAACATGAATTACAGTGAAATAATTTCAACTTATGTTTATAAGGTAGGACTTGCTAGTGGTATTAGTGATTTCTCTCTTTCTACAGCTATTAGTATGTTTAATTCAGTCATAAATTTTATATTGCTTCTAGTTGCTAATACAATTAGTAAGAAAATAAGTGGGAATAAAATATTCTAACAACTGACTAATCAAGACAAGTTGTATAAAATATCAGAGTTTCAGATTTAAATTGTTTAAATAAAAGTCAAGAAAGGGTTGAAAATGTGAAAGAATTTAGGAATTATAGTTGGAATGACAAAATTTTTTATCTTATAATAGGAAGCATACTTACTATATTTTTTTTATTGGTATTGTATCCTTGCATTTATGTTATTTCTGCTTCTTTTTCATCAGGGTCTGCAGTTGAAGCAGGAAGGGTAATATTATGGCCAGTAGATTTTAGTTTGGAGGGATACAAGACAGTATTTCGTACTTCTAGTGTTTGGACG
Source organism: Anaerocolumna sp. (assembly GCA_047972335.1). Lineage (GTDB taxonomy): Bacteria > Bacillota > Clostridia > Lachnospirales > Lachnospiraceae > Anaerocolumna. Next base: position 11,990 of record JBKEAO010000080.1, read on the forward strand.
GGTTTTCGTAATTCGTTGTTTTATACAGTTGTTGGAACCTTAATTAATATTGTAGTTACCATGATGGCAGCTTACAGTCTTTCAAGATCAGATCTTCCAGGCAGAAACGGAATCATGCTATTCTTTACATTTACTATGTTCTTTAGTGGGGGTATGATTACTGGATATATGTTAATAAGGTCTCTTAATATGTTAAATACAATTTGGGCAATGCTGATTCCTGGCGCTCTTGGTGTATATAATCTTATAATAGCCAGAACATTTATCCAGTCAAATATACCAACAGAACTTTTGGAAGCAGCACAGATGGATGGATGCAGCGATATAAAGTTTTTTACAGCAATAGTTATACCTCTATCCAAAGCTGTAATCGCAGTTTTAGTTCTTTTTTATGGTGTAGGACATTGGAATTCCTATTTCAAGGCTATGATTTATCTTAATGATAAATCTCTCTATCCCTTGACTATATTCTTAAAGGAAATTCTAATGGCCAGTCAGATTGATCCAGCTACCATACCAGATCCGGAGCTCCAAAGTCAGATAGCAAGAATGGCAGCAGTTATTAAATATGCTCTAATTGTAGTAAGTATGATACCTATCCTGATAATATACCCTTTTGTCCAGAAATACTTTGTAAAAGGGGTTATGATAGGTTCTATAAAAGGATAGTATAAGGGAGGATTTTATGGACGATAAATTGAAATGGTTTTCAGATGCCAGATTTGGTATGTTTATTCATTGGGGAATTTATTCTGTTAGTGGTAGGGGAGAATGGATACTCAATAGGGAAAGAATACCCTACGAGGAATATATAAGCCTTTATGCAAATAATTTTCGTGCAGAAAATTATAACCCAGATGAATGGGTGAAGATAGCTAAAGAAGCAGGAATGAGATATATGGTGCTTACTACCAAGCACCATGATGGTTTTTGTTTATGGAATACTAAAACGACGGATTTTAATTCCTTGCAGTTAGGACCTAAAAGAGATATAGTAAAAGAATATGTCACAGCAGTAAGAAAGGCTGGTTTAAAAGTTGGAATTTATTATTCACCAGCAGACTGGCATCATCCAGATTATCCTGGATCCTATGCAAGGGATTGGACCCATGTGTGGGAAGATGAAGAGGCAAGAAAGCGTTTTGTTGAGTTTTATACCGAACAAATAAAGGAATTGGTCACAGATTACGGTAAAATTGATTTGTTTTGGTACGATGGATGTCTGCCCAAACCTTTAGATGGTACCAAGGTAAATAAAATGATAAAGGAGTACCAACCTGATATTTTAATCAGTAACAGAAATGGAGAACCCTTTGATTTTATGTGCTGTGAACAAGCAATTGTTCCAACTAAAGATGGTACTCCATGGGAGGCCTGTATGACGCTGAATGATAATTGGGGTTATCACAGGGGGGATAATAACTATAAATCCGCAAGGGATGTTATATTATTACTTACTGAAACTGCCAAGGATGGAGGAAATTTGCTACTGAATGTAGGTCCAAAAGGTGACGGTACAATCCCAGTGGAGAGTACAAGAATTTTAAAACAGGTGGGGAATTGGATGGATGCCAATGGAGAAGCCATCTATGGTTCAGAAAAATCTCCGTTTTCTTGGGGAACTTCCAGCACTTTAACTGTAAAAGGGAGTAAGGTGTACATACATGTACATAAAAAATTGCATGAAATATGTATTGCCGAAATAAAAAATAAGGTGAAACAAGTTTATATTCTGAAATCAAAAGAAAAACTAAAATTTACACAGGATAAGGATAAAAGACTTAATATATATGGAATACCAGATAATTGGGAAGAAGATATTATCATTACTCTGGTATGCGAGGTGGAGGGAAATCCAGAAGCCTTAGTAGAACGAACTTCGTTTTGGATTCCAGGTGTATAAAACCTTGGTTATTCAAATATAACGGAATTTGAATTTCTGTTAGCACTGGTGATTGAAGACTAGTTTTAATTTTATTCTTTTGGTTCGATTACGATAAAATAAAAGCCACCGGCGTATAGGTTCAGTTTACTCGAATGTTACGCCGGTTGTTTATTCTTTAGCTTACAGGTATTAAGTCAAAGAAAACATGGAGTTTGCTTAAGAACATACCCATTTCCTATATCCATGTGCTCAATTCTTGATATCATTAATGGATACAAGATACAGCATTTTCTCAAGTGATGTATCATTTGTGAAGGAACTTTGGTTATAGTAACTTTATCTTATAGATATTTGTGTTTTCTTTTTATGGAGCAGAAGATATTAATATCCTATCTAGACTTTCAATGGTGAATATTTTAGAAAATCCTAATCCAAATATTATATTAAGTGAAAAAATTTAAATAAAGTGAAGATGTTTATCGCACTTTTACAGAAAATAAAAGGAGAAATTATGAATTTAATTAAACCATCCCTTGATAATTCATATTATCATTTAAATAATCCGATAAGTCTTCCAAAAGCTTTTGGTTTTTTATGGAATGAAAAAATGGTAATTCAAATTAATTGTAGAGGCTACGCTGTATCACAGTTTACACAACCAGAGCCTTACAAATATTCTTATGCGCCAAACTTAGAGGCGAAGACGTTTATACAACCAGAACAACCTTATTATGCTCACCATCCTGGCAGATTTCTTTTTGTAAAAGATGAAGAAACTAATGAAATTTTTTCAGCACCCTACGAGCCGATGCGTGTAGAATCAAAAAAATACTTATTTTCAGTTGGTAAAGATAATATAAAATGGGAAGTTTTAAACAATGATATCGAAATTGAAATGACTTTAACATTATCAAAGGAAGATGCACTAGAACTTTGGACAATTAAAGTTAAAAATAAATCTGGAAATAAAAGAAAAATCAGCATATATCCTTACTACACAGTAGGATATATGTCTTGGATGAATCAATCTGGAAAGTATGATGAAAGTTTACAATCAATTGTTTGTTCTTCAATTACGCCTTATCAAAAATATTTGGATTATTACAAACTAAAAGATAACAAAGATAAAACTTTTCTATTAGCTGAAAAAAAACCATATGCGTGGGAAGCAAATCAAGAAGTATTTGAAGGTGAAGGTGGATTGATGTCTCCTTCTAGTATCAAAAATGAGAAACTATCTTGTAGCGATGCTTGTTATGAAATGCCTCTTTGTGCTTTGCAATATAGATTAGAATTAAAAGGCTCAGAAGAAGAAATATTCCGTTTTGTTTTTGGTCCAGCAAAGGACGAAAAGGAAATTGAGGAAGTACGAAATAAATATTTTATTAACAAAGATGAAAATGGAAATGATGGTTTTCAATTAGCAAAAATAGAATATTCTGAATACATTGCAAAGGGAAAAGGTTCTATTGAAATAACTACACCTGATAAAGAATTGGATAATATTGTAAACCACTGGTTGCCTCGTCAAATGTATTATCATGGAATTACGAATAGATTGAGTACGGATCCTCAAACTCGCAACTATTTACAAGATAGTATGGGAATGAGTTATATTATTCCAAGTGTTTCAAGGAAAGCTTTTATTACTGCTTTTAGTCAACAACATGAAAGTGGATCTATGCCAGACGGTGTAATTTTACACAAGGATGCGGAATTAAAATACATTAACCAAGTACCACACTCGGACCATTGTGTATGGATGCCCATTTGTGTTGGAGTTTATCTTGATGAAACCAACGACTACGAATTTTTAAATGAACTTATACCATTTACTGATAATGAAAATAAAGTATCTGTATTTGAACATATTGATAGAGGAATCAATTGGCTTCTTAAAGATAGAGATGAAAGAGGTCTTAATTATATTAGACAGGGTGATTGGTGTGACCCAATGAATATGGTTGGTTTTAAAGGAAAAGGGGTTTCAGCATGGTTGACAATTGCAACTTCATACTGTTTAAAACTTTGGTTTGGGATTTGTGAAAAGATTGGGGAAAAAGATTTAGCAGATAAATATCACAAAGAATGGGAAAAACTTAATGATATAATCAACGAATATTTTTGGGACGGGGAGTGGTACTCTAGAGGTATAACTGACGACAATGTATCTTTTGGAATAAGTAGCGACAAAGAAGGTAGAATATTTATAAATCCACAAGGCTGGTCATTATTATGTGGTTCAGCAGATGAAGAAAAAAAGAAAAAACTTCTTAAATCTGTTGAAGAACAATTGGAAACACCATATGGTGTTGAAAAATTAGCACCTTCATATACTTCAATGAGAGAAGACGTGGGAAGGGTGAGTCAAAAATTCCCAGGTTCTGCTGAAAATGGGGCAGTATATAATCATGCAGCAGCCTTTTATATTTTTGCACTATACACAGTTGGAGAAAAAGAAAATGCCTATCGCTTACTTCGGAAAATGATTCCAAGTGCCGATGAAGCAGACATTATTCAAAGGGGACAATTACCTGTTTATATTCCAAATTATTATCGCGGTGCATATAGACAATTTGAAAGAACGGCCGGACGTTCAAGCCATATGTTTAATACAGGAACTACGGCTTGGTACTATAGATCCTTGATTGATGGATTATTTGGTTTGTACGGTTGTAAAGAAGGTCTTGTTATTAATCCTCAATTGCCTAATGAATGGAATGAAGCAGAGATAAAACGTGACTTCCGTGGTGCGATTTTTAATGTTAAAATTATAAAAAATGAAAACATTCAAGAAAATGAAATTTATGTAAATGGAGAAATTTTAGAAGGTAATATAATTACAAATATTGTTACTGGAAATATTTATAACATTTTAGTAAATTGTAAATAGCCAAACAGAAAAGAGGAAATCATGATAAGTCAAGATTTAAGAAAAATTGCTCCAGAAATTGACCCATTGAGATTAGGTTCAGGTTGGAAGCTGGAAGATTTAGAAAAAGTTCAAATAATTATTGAAAGTACTTTTGGAGATAGCCACCCGGGGAGTGCTCACTTATTTGAATTTGTCGAACTTGCTAAAAAATCTATATTGGAAGAGGGAGGATTTGGAGCAAGATATTTTACAACGGATATTTGCGACGGAGAAGCCCAAGGCCATGACGGAATAAATTATTCTTTAGCATCAAGGGATATGATTGCAGGGATGATTGAAATTCATGCAAATGCTACACCTTTTGATGGCGGAGTTTTTATTGCGTCTTGCGACAAAGGAGTTCCAGCACATTTAATGGCTATTGGTAGATTGAATTTACCATCGATTATGATTACCGGTGGGGTAATGGACGCAGGTCCGGATTTGTTGACCTTAGAACAAATAGGGAAATACAGTGCAATGCAAAAACGTGGTGAAATTTCTGAAGAAAAATTAGAGTTTTACAAACAAAATGCTTGTCCGTCTTGTGGTGCTTGCTCTTTTATGGGAACAGCATCAACAATGCAAGTTATGGCAGAAGCATTAGGATTAATGTTGCCGGGAAGTTCTTTAATGCCTGCAACGAGTGAAAAGCTAAGAGAATATGTTATAAAATCAGCTAAGCAATCGGTTTGGTTAGCAAAAAAAAATATTAGGGCGAGAGATATTGTAACATTGAAATCTTTTGAAAATGCAATAATGGTTCACGCTGCAATTTCAGGCTCAACAAATTCTCTTTTGCACATTCCTACAATAGCGAAAGAATTTGAAATTGAATTAGACGCAATGACTTTTGACAAATTGCATAGAAATGCAAAATATTTATTGAACATTAGACCGGCAGGGGAATGGCCAGCACAGTTTTTTTATTATGCAGGTGGTGTTCCGGCGATCATGCGTGAAATAAAAAGTCAATTGCATTTAGACGTGATGACAGTTACAGGAAAAACTTTAGGTGAAAACTTAAAAGACTTAGAAAACTCAAATTATTTTATTGAGTGTGAAAAATTTTTAGAACCTTATAGTTTGAAAAGGGAAGATATAATTAGACCTTTTCATAAACCAATAGGAGAGGACGGAAGTATTTCAATTTTAAAAGGAAATCTTTGCCCAGACGGAGCAGTTGTAAAACATACTGCAGTTCCAAAAGAAATGTTTAAAGCAGTTTTGAAAGCTGTGCCTTTTGATAGTGAAGAAGAAGCGATAGATGCAATTTTGACACATAAAATTAAACCGGGTGATGCGGTTATTATAAGATATGAAGGACCAAAAGGTAGTGGAATGCCAGAAATGTTTTATACGACTGAAGCGATTTCATCGGATGAAGTTTTAGGTTCATCAATTGCACTTTTAACAGATGGTAGATTTTCGGGCGCATCAAAAGGACCTGTGATTGGCCATATTTCTCCAGAAGCTCAAGAGGGTGGGCCAATTGCCTTGGTTGAAAAAAATGATTTGATTGAAATCGATATTCAAAATAGAAGTTTAAAAATTGTTGGAATTGAAAATGAAATTTTGACAGAAGATGAAATAGAAAATGTTTTGAAAATAAGAAAAGAATTGTGGAAACCAAAAGAAGCTAAATACAAAAGTGGTATATTAAAATTATTTTCAGAAAATGCAGCGTCTCCAATGGTGGGCGGATATATGGTATAAAAAAGTTATCATTCCTATATGTACAAAGCTCAAAAGTTCAAATAACTGTGCCTTATTTAGCACAATTTTTTGAACTTTTGAGCTTTGTATACTTAAATTAATTTTCTCAACTTTCCCAGCAGACATCCCCGAATAAAGTCATGAGGCTTTGAAGTGCATTGGTTAAATCCATGTCCTGAATATCATCACAGGGGTTCGTTGATAAGTTTCTGCTGTATTTTATTTTTCAAGACCTTCAATTATTTTATTTCGAATATCAAAGTCATTATTAAACTATTGGATTATATATCCCCCTCGCTTTCTGAAGAAAGTATATCATAAAACCTTGTAATATGCGAATTTACAGTTCTATGAGTACCGCAATTTGACGGTGGATAACTGTAGCAATAAATGCAAATGATAATATATGGCATATATAGTAGTTGATGTGTATTTGAATTGTCGTGTTAGGGGTAATATAACATATATACAAAAATTGCTACTTTTTTTTGAAAATATTGATTATATTAGAAGAAATAGTGGCGACATTGTAATTAAGGCTAGTCGTCGTGCTAGCGACTTGGTACAATAGAAATATAAATCCACTTCTTTTGGAAATGAAGAAGGTCAAGGTAAAACCAAGGTCTTAGGATGCTTTCGCAGCAATCAAAGAAGCTCTCTTAGGTAATCCAGAAGCTAACTTTAACTAATGTGGGTTATGAACAGTTACAATTTATAAATAAATGAAGAAAAGTGGAAGAAAATTCACTAGAGAAGGGTTGCCGCATTTAATTCTTTCACTTATTTTATTTGCGGCAGTATCACAGAAATATCTGTGATATAGGAGTGGTACAAAATGAAGAATGTATATATACTTGGAACAATACATAAAACCCATGAGACCAATAAAAATTATGGATATCATCATATTTTAGAAGAAGTAAAACAATATTCACCAGATATTTTGTGCGTGGAAATACGAGCGCAGGATATGACAGAAGAGAATTCCTACTTAAGAGAATATTATCCCGCAGAGATGGTTTTACTAAAAGAAGAATATGAAAAAAACATACCAATCTATGGCTTTGACTGGAGAGGATATGAAATGGAACAGCATAGGATGGGAGAAAGACCATCTAATGCCCTTGATATATTTACCTTAATGCAAAAAGATCCTTTGGTGAAAGACTTAATTATGAAACGAAAGGCTTTCATGAATCCTTTTTTTGAAACCTGTACCTTAGCCTCCTGCCAGACAGATTATGGGGTCAATTATGAGAAAATCCAATCTATCGAAGAGGAACTAGATCAATATTTGTGTGGCCAGGGTTTTGAGAATTTGGTAACTTATAATAGGGAGAGAGAGATTTGTATTCAGCAAAATATACATAATATTGTGAAAAACAATCCACATAAACGAATTATGATTATAACAGGCATTTCTCATAAAGATAAACTAGTGGATTATTTGTCTTAATTACCATCACTTATTTTGAATATGCGGATTAATGCACATAAAACAAAGGAGAGAAAATATGCTTTTTAGTCTTACCTTAATTATTCTATGTGGACTTATTTTAAGCGGGATTATGCAAAAATTAAAATTACCCGGACTTATAGGTATGCTATTAACAGGGATTGTATTAGGTCCATATGCCTTGAATCTAATAGCACCTGAAATTCTAAATATTTCATCTGATTTAAGAGAAATAGCCCTGATTGTTATATTACTAAGGGCTGGACTAGCGTTAAATATAACGGATTTAAAAAGAGTAGGTCGTCCGGCTATACTTATGTGTTTTATACCGGCAACTTTTGAAATAGTGACAACTACTGTAGTTGCGCCTCTATTCTTTCCAATTACCCATCTTGAAGCTGCTATTATGGGTACGGTACTCGGTGCAGTATCCCCAGCAGTAATTGTGCCAAAGATGTTAAAACTTATGGAAAGTGGTTATGGTAAATCACAGAGTATCCCACAACTTATTATGGCAGGGGCTTCTGTAGATGATATATTTGTGATTGTACTTTTTACCTCCTTTATGGGGATGTATAGTGGAAATAACTTTGATTTTATAAGCCTTGTAAAAATTCCAATTGCCATTGTAGTTGGGCTATTAATCGGTATTTTACTTGGTATTGCTTTGGTGATTCTATTTAAAAAAGTGCATATACGGGATACAGTAAAAATATTAATTCTTCTAAGTATTTCTTTTTTTCTTGTAACGCTTGAAACAATATTAAAACCATACGTACCTATATCTGGATTATTGGCAGTGATGGCCTTGGGCGCAACAATTCTATCACAATCAGGTATTGTAGCAAAGAGGGTATCAGGTAAGCTTTCTAAAATCTGGGTGGTTGCTGAAATTATGCTATTTGTGTTGGTGGGTGCAACGGTAGATATCAGTTATGCTGCAAAGGCAGGGGTTGCAGCGATTGGACTTATTATCATTGCGCTTGCTATAAGGGTCTGTGGCGTATTTGTTTGTCTTATTAAAACAAAACTAAATAAAAAGGAGAGACTCTTTTGTGCCATTGCTTATTTACCAAAAGCCACCGTCCAAGCTGCCATTGGTGGGATACCATTAGCATCTGGTGTTACAGCAGGGAGTACAATTTTAACTGTGGCTGTAGTGGCTATACTAGTCACTGCTCCGCTTGGTGCTATCGGTATAGATGGTTTATATAAAAGATTACTTCATCATACGAAATGATAAGAGTTAAAATAACATGAAGACCAGGTCAAAAATTAGCACATTCATTTCATAAATTAATATGCTTTTTATCCAGAATAACTATTTATACATGAAATGATTTTAAATGCTTAAATTATAACTATTGTCAAATGAAAGGATTTCATATGCTTAAATTATTAAAGTATATACGAGGATCAGCCTTGCTATTTGCAATTCTTGGTCCACTAATGATGTTTTTAGAAGTATTTATGGATTTACTCCAACCAACTCTTATGTCTAGAATTATCGATTATGGTGTAGCCAATGGAAATGTTACTTATGTATTAAAAACAGGAGGACTTATGCTTATATGTTCTCTAATCGGAGTGATTGGTGGCATATTATGTAGTATCTTTGCAACAATCGCTGGGACTAAAACAGCCCAGGTACTAAGGGGCGAACTTTTTACCAAAGTACAAACCTTTTCTTTTGAGGAATTAGATCACTTTAAAACATCATCACTGATTACAAGACTAACAAATGATGTTACCCAAGTACAAAATATCATTATCATGGGGCTTCGCGCTATGGTTCGCTCACCACTCATGTGTATTGGTGGGCTCATTATGGCGGTTTCTTTAAGTAGACAGTTATCTATCGTGTTACTTGTTGCACTTCCTCTTATTATAATAATCGTATTTTATGTAATGAATAAATCCTTTCATCTTTATGGTATCATGCAAGAGAAGATAGATAACATAAATACAGTACTTAGAGAAAATCTATTAGGTATTCGAGTTGTAAAAGCATTTACTTTAGAAGAAAAGCAGATGGAACACTTTCATACAGCCAATCATGATTTAATGACAAGAAGTATGAAAGCACAAAATATAACCATTTTACTTATGCCCATCGTAACTCTTATTGTTAACTTAAGCGTTGTTGCCATTCTATGGTACGGTGGTAAATTATCGATAATAGGTGGAATTGAAACTGGTAAAATCATCGCCTTTATCAATTATTTGACCCAAATTATGATGTCCTTACTTATGCTTGTTATGATGGCAGTAAATATTTCACGTGGTAAAGTTTCTTGGGACCGGATCAATGAAGTGCTAGAAACTGAGCCAAGTATTCATGAATCTAAGAAAGCGGATAGACCTAGTGATTTTACTGTTGTATTTGACAGTGTTAGCTTTCAATATAACAAGGGAACAGAATATGCGCTGAAAGATATTTCCTTTAGGGCAAAAGCGGGTGAAAAAATAGGGATTATTGGAGGTACTGGTTCGGGAAAAAGTACGCTGGTGAACCTAATACCCAGACTGTATGATGTGAGTGAAGGTCATGTTCTAATTGGAGATATGGACGTGCGCCAGATACAGATGAAATTTCTAAGGGATCAGATCGGAGTTGTCCTTCAGGAGAGCATATTATTTTCAGGTGATATTGAAAGTAATTTAAAATTTGGCAAAGGGGATGCTTCTATAGAGGAGCTTGATTCTGCCTGTGGGGATGCTTTTGCCACAGAGTTTATAGAACAAAAAGACGGGGGATATAAAAGTCATGTAGAGCAACGTGGAAAAAATCTGTCTGGTGGACAAAAGCAGAGGCTTTCTATTGCTAGAACTTTATTACACCAACCTAAAATACTAATTTTGGATGATTCCACGAGTGCCCTTGATATGGCTACTGAGTCTAAGCTTTTAAAGGCTATGAAATCTCGTATGAAAGGAAGTACTATGTTTATTGTAGCACAGCGCCTAAGTGCTGTAATGGACGCAGATCAAATCATTGTATTAGAAGACGGAAAAATCAGTGGAATGGGTACGCATAAGACTCTTTTAGAAACCAATAAACTGTATCGTAATATTGCTATATCTCAGCTTGGAGAGGAGGGGATTCATCATGTCACAAAATAAATCTATGAATCAGACTTCACCACAGCCTGGAATGGGACCAAAACATGGTGGACCTATGGGACATTTATATCAAGAGAAGATTACCTTAAAAGATGCAAAAGGAAGTATTTTAAGATTGCTTGATTACATAGGCAGTCAGAAGGCTGTCCTAATCCTTACATTGGTACTGTGCACCTTTACAACCATTGTTAATATTTATGGAACGCGTTTGAATGGAAGTATTATGGACGATTTTATTATTACAAAAGATTTAAAGGGCTTGGCTTGGGTCTGCTTGGTTCTAGGAGGGCTATACTTACTTAGTGCCATTACTTCTTTGTTTCAAAATATAATCATGGTAAAGCTTTCGCAACGTACCTCTGCTAAAATTAGAAAAGATTTGTTTGATACCATACAAACCTTACCACTTCGCTATTTTGATACCCATTCAAGTGGAGATATGATGAGTCGATTAACAAATGATGTTGATAATATTAACATGACGCTTTCACAAAGTCTGGTACAATTTGTATCAGGGATCGTTAACATAGTCGGGATGTTAATCGCTATGTTGTTACTGAGTCCTTTATTGACATTGATTGGCCTACTTACAACGCCACTTATGTTTTTCATAACCAAAAGCTTGGTGAAAAAAACGCAGCCTTATTTTAAGTCTCAACAAAAAGAATTAGGTCGCCTGAATGGATATATAGAAGAGATGGTCTCAGGACAAAAGGTAACTCTATTGTTTTCAGCAGAAAAACAAGTGTATGACGAGTTTCAAGAAATAAATACCAGACTTACTAAAAGTGCCTCCATTGCCCAAAGTGTATCTGGGTTCATGGGACCAATCAACAATTTTATCAATAATTTAACCTATCTTATTGTAGCGGTAGCTGGGGCTATCCTAGTTGTATCAACTAGAGGTGCAGCGCATCCTATCACAGTTGGTATTGTATTTTCATTTATTTTATATATGAGAAATTTTACGAGACCAATCAATGAAATCTTAAATATTTTTAACTCCATTCAATCCACCCTTGCTGGTGCAGAACGAGTTTTTGAGATTATGGACGAAACACCAGAAAAAGATATGGAAGGTGCAAGAGATACGGATAAGTTCATAGGTGAGGTAATCTTAGCAGATGTAGATTTTTCTTATGTACCAGATAAACCTATTTTAAAGAAAGCTAGCATACATGCAAAGCAAGGAGATACTGTTGCAATAGTTGGTCCAACAGGCGCTGGTAAAACTACAATCATTAATCTTTTGACGAAGTTTTATGATATCAATGGGGGTTCTATTTTAATTGATGGTAAAAATATAAATGAGATATCCCGCAAAAGCTTACGTAATCATATTTCTATGGTTTTACAAGATACGTATCTATTTTCACAGAGTATTAAAGATAATATTCGTTATGGTGATTTGTCCGCAAATGACAAAGAGGTAATAAATGCCGCTCAAATGGCCAATGCCCATCACTTTATCATGCAACTGCCAGACGGTTATGATACCATTCTTTCTGATAATGGAAGTAATCTTTCCCAAGGACAAAGGCAGCTTTTAGCCATAGCCCGTGCCATTCTCGCGAAGTCATCTATTCTTATTCTAGATGAGGCTACTTCTTCCATTGATACACAAACTGAAGTTGAGATTCAAAAGGCAATGCTTTCTCTCATGGAAGGAAAAACTACGTTTATCATTGCCCATAGATTAAGCACCATACGCGGTGCCGATCAAATTTTGGTTTTAAAAGATGGTGAAATCATAGAAAATGGGACACATACAACCCTCCTTGAGAAGGAAGGATTCTATTCCTACTTGTATCATAGTCAGTTCACTTCATAAACATACCAAGGAAAGGGTGTTTTGTAACACTAGCAGAAATCTCTAACCATCAACACATGAAATAGTGACTACATCGTGACCCAAAGCATATATCTAGCTGGTTAGTTATGGAAATGTGAGAAACTCTTTAAAAAACTATTGTAATTAAAAGCAATATGTGATATTGTATTATTTAATAATGAGAATTAGTATCAAATAGAAAATATTAGAAAATTTTTGCTGATTCTTTGTAAGATATATAAATATCATTGATTTAGTGATGAAAAGGAAACGAAATTCAAATTTAAGACTGATTATTTATTTTAGGAGGGTGTTAATGTGGATAGTATAGTGAAGAACAGTCATAGGTACACTATTTTAAATAAGACAGAAGGAACAAGTGGACAAATGGATAATCTTACAAATGCCAATATTAACAAGGAATACAACATCAAAAAAATTAATACAACCGATGCAGATATGAAGAATTTTTTATTTACATTGGGGTGTTATGAAGGTGAAAAAATTACTGTGATTTCTATGCTTGCTGATAATTATATCATTACTGTAAAAGATGCAAGATATAGCATAGACAAAGAATTAGCAGAAGCGATTCTTGTATAATTTATACTGTGAATATCTTAACAAAACTTACATCATAATATTTAGCCTGAATTATTCATGATAATTCGTCCAACGGTGCTTCGCACCGCATAGTTACAGTATTTTTAACTAATTATCGCTTTCACTTAAAAAGTGAAGCCAAAACAATAGAAAAAGAGTTTCATCTTTGTTAGAATGAAGTTACCACACAACACCAAAACAAAGGAGAAACCCTTATGTCTAGTTTAAATGTACTTCGTTCTGAAAGCAATAGTAAAATTAAAATAAATTTTGATGGAGGCGATTTATCCTCC
>JBKEAO010000004.1:0-2610 GCA_047972335.1 Anaerocolumna sp.
AAAAAACCTCCTGTATAATAAAGGAGCGGCATAGCAACTGCACCAGAAAATACAAGGAGGAGATGTCAATGAATAACAATGACGTACATAGTTTATCACATACGAAATGGAGCTGCAAATATCATATAGTATTTGCACCGAAATACAGGAGAAAAGTATTCTATGATAGTAGAAGAATGGAAATAGGACAGATATTAAGAGACTTATGCGAATGGAAAGGTGTAAATATAATAGAAGCAGAGGTATGTGAGGACCATATACATATGTTAGTAGAAATACCACCAAAAATAAGTGTATCAAGTTTCATGGGATACTTGAAAGGAAAAAGCAGCCAAATGGTATATGAGAAGTGGGGAAACCTACGATACAAATACAGGGGAAGGTCATTTTGGTGTCGAGGATACTACGTGGATACGGCAGGAAAGAATACGAAAAGGATACAGGAGTATATAGCAAATCAGCTGAAAGAAGATCAAATGGCGGATCAGATGACAATGGATTTTAGTGACCCGTTTGGAAAGTAGAGTGCAACGATAAGAAGCGAAGCAGATGAAATGAAATCCCTTTAGGGATAGCTAGAAAGGGCAGGGCTATGCCCGCACAGTAAAAAACCTCCGGCTCAGCCGGAGGATATTTATTGCTTTATTACTAAAAAACTCCATATGCTATAATAGTTACTATACAAAGCAAAAGGAGAATTATAGTGGAACATTTATTTAATAATGAAATGAGAGCTTTTTTTGGTCTAGAACCACTTAATCCAAAATGGGATAAGTTTGATATGAATGGTACTACGTTATACTTTGAAAAAGATACAATAAGGAAAAGAGTTAACTATAAAAGTGACTATAGTATTTATAGTGAAACTGATATGAATGTGGAAACTGAAAATAGAGAATGGATATTACCAACTACTAAGAAGGGAAAAAACAAAAAATTGGATTCAATGCAGTTAGGGAAAAGGAAACATAAAGGTGTATTCTTTAAAGTGGCAAAACCAACAAAAACACAAAAAGAACATATTGAAGTATCCAATGAACATAATAATTTAAAAATAATAATTCCTCTTCCAGATACAATTAAAGAGTTTCATGACTTTATTGATTATATACCTACAATAATGAAAGAAGCACCATCGTATTGGGGTCAAATGGTTGATGATATTAAGAATCTGCCAAAGAAAACTATTCGCTATAAGAATGGTGATATTGTAAGAGTTGCATTGGATTGGAAGACCTTTGCATATGCGCTTATTATTGGAAGGTTTTCTGAATATAGAAAAGAAAATCTAATTCCTGAAGATCATCCATTTAAAAATATTATGACTGTACCTATTGTTTTACGTTTTTTTGATGTTTTAAGTGATAATGACAAGCCAACTTTAGAAGAACTCTATAAACAGCCTTTACAATCTCCAGTAATTATAATGGATGATGGCATCTTAAGAAATACATATCCAGTAATACTACACAAAAAATTAAAGGAAGAAGATATTTTACTTCCACAGTACTGTAGTATCTTATATAAATCAAATGATCCAAATAGTAATAGTAAAGGATTTCTTGTAGAAGATAATGATCACTTGAAACACTTAGTATCACTTGGATATAAACCACAATTAAGTTTAGCATGGGGATTTGGTATGAAAATAAAAAGTACTGAGGAACTAATGAATAAGTTACCCCCATGTGATAAATATTTTGAGATGTCAAATCGTGGAATTGGAGGAATGTATATTTTAAACAAAGATAATAAGCCTCATATTCCTTATCCAGATTTCTTAAATCATCCTCAAAGAGAAATTATGTTTCATTACTTTGGGATAGATCCAGATATATCTTTTGATGAGTTTAATAAAGAATATGGTGGATATACAAGAGAAGAATATTTGAAATTAATAGAAAAATAATATGATAAACTGAGGCTTATTAACAATCGTTAATAGGCCTTTTAAATTAAAAAAAGAACTAATAAATTAGTCCTCTTGATAATACTTATATAGATTTCTTTAAAATTGGTGTTACTTTCTTATATACTAAGAACACAGCAGTTGAGGATACAACTCCTTTTAGAATGTTGAATGGTACAACTGCAATAAGGATAAACGTGAATATATTATCAACCGTAATTGGCGATTGTGCAATCAATGCATCCATTGGAATATTAAAGAAATATGCATATGCTGGTAATAATACAAAGTAATTCATTAAGGATGCAACTACACACAATGCAATAACTCCAACTCCCATTCCGATAAGTGCCTGTTTTCTAGTTTTATTCTTGTGATAGATAACACTTGCTGTTACTACAAATGAGCATCCCATTAAGAAGTTAGCAACTTCTCCAATTCCCATAGTAGATGTTCCATTAAGTAAAAGATTTAATAGAATCTTTAGTGCTTCTACTGCGATTGCAGGAACTGGCCCTAATGCAAATCCTGCAAGTAATACAATGACCTCACTGAAATCAATTGTATAAAATGGTGGTGCAAATGGTGTGGCAAATTTAAATGTCATTACCACTGCTGCAACGGCTGCCATAAAGGCAGTCTTAACAATAAGCTGTAAATAATTTGGTTTCATTATAATCTCCTTTCAATAAAAAAACCTG
>JBKEAO010000185.1:0-23822 GCA_047972335.1 Anaerocolumna sp.
ATAAACTAGCGGGCCTAAAACTTGTTTATGCTGGAGATGGACGTAATAATATGGCCAATAGCCTTATGATTGGGGCTTCAAAATTAGGGCTTCATTTTACTATTTTAGCACCTAAGTCCTTATGGCCAGAGGAGGAATTGGTGGATCTGTGTAAAGCGTATGCAAAAGTCTCACAAGGTACCATAACGATAACAGATGATGTGAATGGCGTAAAAGGTGCGGATGCGATTTATACCGATGTTTGGTGCTCTATGGGTGAGGAGGATCTTGCGGTAGAAAGAGTTGGATTACTTAAGCCTTATCAAGTAAATGATGCGTTAATGAACCTTACAGGTAATGATAAAACCATTGCATTACACTGTCTTCCAGCAGTAAAGGGAAATGAGATTACCTATGAAGTTTTTGATAAACATGCTGATGTTATCTTTGATCAGGCAGAAAACCGTATGCATACTATTAAAGCTGTTATGGTTGCCACTTTAGGAGAGTAGCAATTTATATTATAAGTAATAAGTTTAAAATTACTCAAAGTAACAAAGCAATGAAGTACCAAAAGCGATGAAGTATCGAAAGAAATGAAGTGTCGAAAACGATGAAGTATCGAAAGTAATGAAGCGTCGAAAACAATGAAGTATCGAAAGTAATGAAGTAATCAAACCAATCAAATCATATATAGCTTTGAAATTAGGCTGTTACAGAATTTTCTTGACTCTGTAACAGCCTTTTACTATGATAAAGATAGAATATATAGATATAAAAAACACTAAATTATGGAAAGTGAGCAATCAATAATATAAAGGGAGAAGAATGGAAGCTGCATAGAAGTGGATATGAATGAGGCAGGTATTCATGCAGAGTTAATGAAACAGACCATCCTTAGGTATAAATATGAGTGATAAGGCAATTACAGTATATGATATAGCAAAAGAGGCTGGTGTTTCACCGGCTACAGTTTCAAGGGTATTAACGAATAATGCTAGAGTAAGCGATGAAAAGAAAAAACGTATTTTAGAATTAATTGAAAAGTATGAATTTGAGCCCAATGGTTTGGCTAGAAGTTTAAGTAAACAGGAAACAAAGACAATTGGAATGATAGTTCCGGATATTAGAAATCCTTATTATTCCACCCTTTGTGTGGAATGCGAAGTAGAGGCTGCTAAATTTGGTTATAATATGATTTTATGCAATACAATGAATCAGCTTGAGGCAGAAAGTATTCATTTAAAGAATCTATCAGAAAAACATGTAGATGCCATTATTCAGGTAGGGGGTAGTGTTGATGAGGTGCATCCAAATCCAGATTATGTTGCACTTTTGAATAAGGTATCCAAAAAAATACCCATTATTGTATGCGGAGAGCTTGAGGGGGCTAATTGCTACCGAGTCAAAGCAGAGGATACCCATGGGATGAAACATTTGATACCCTATCTTCTTGAATTAGGGCATAGAGAGTTTGGACTGGTTGGCGGTTACGACAGAGTAATACCGACCATAAGAAAGAGAAGGGCATTAAAGGAGGCTTTAGGAGAACTTCATATACCAATAGAAGATATGTATATAGTTGATGGAGATTATTCTATAGAAGGTGGATATGAAGGCATTAAAAAACTATATGAGGGAGGAAAGTTACCATCTGTCATAATAGCGATTAATGAATTTAGTGCATTGGGTATATTAAGGTTTTTGCAGGAGAAGGACATTAGTGTGCCAAAAGACATATCCTTAGTGGCGTTTGATGATACCTATTTTTCAGAGGTACTTACACCAGGATTAACTAGTATCAATTATAATTTAAAATCCTTTTCAGAAAATATTATAGAAACCATAATTGATGTACTTGGTAAGAAGGAAACCCAAACGGTAAAGTGTGTTGAGACGTATCTTACTCTTCGTAATTCCTGTGTGACGGTGACAAAATAACATAATAGTAACATCCACTTGATAAGGCAATAAAATTATATTTGAATGATATTTTAAAATTTTTTTATGAATAAATTTGGTTTTATGTATAAAATTTGAAATTACTTTAAAAAAATATAAAAGAATATAAAAAAAACCATTTAAAAATTCATCAAAATATATTATAGTATATTTATATATAAAATACTTTAGAAACTAATATAAGTTAATCGAATAGTAAGGAGAAGTTGATATGGCAAAGATGTATATTAATCCCAAAGTGAATAAGGGACAGATTAACAAAGAAATTTATGGTCATTTTTCTGAGCATTTGGGAAGATGTATTTACGAAGGTATTTACGTAGGAGAAGATTCTCCAATTCCTAATGTAAATGGTATGAGAAAAGACGTAGTGGATGCTTTAAAAGAAATGAAAGTTCCTGTTCTTCGTTGGCCAGGTGGATGCTTTGCAGATGAATATCATTGGATGGATGGTATTGGTCCTAAGGAAAACCGTAAGAAAATGGTTAACACACATTGGGGTGGCCTTGTAGAAGACAATAGTTTTGGTACCCATGAATTTATGGAATTATGTAAGCAGTTAGAAACTGAACCTTATATCAATGCCAACGTAGGAAGCGGAACTGTTCAGGAAATGTCTGAATGGGTAGAATATATGACCTTTGACGGAATTTCACCTATGGCAGAGCTAAGAAAGAAAAATGGTCAGGAAGAACCTTGGAAGGTAAAATATTTAGGTGTGGGTAATGAAAGCTGGGGTTGCGGCGGAAATATGACTCCTGAATATTATGCAAATGAATATAGAAGATATCAAACATATTGCAGAAATTATGGGGATAATAAATTATACAGAATTGCCTGCGGTGCCAATGCTGGAGATTACGAATGGACAGAAGTAGTTATGAAAATTGCCGCTAGATTCATGGATGGGTTATCTCTTCATTATTATACATTACCTTCAGGCGATTGGGGTAATAAGGGAAGTTCCACTGAATTCGATGAAAAGATGTGGTACCAGACTCTTAATAAAACATTTTTCATGGAAACACTTATTAATAATCACGGAAGTATTATGAATAAATACGATCCTGAAAAAAGAGTGGGACTTTTAATCGATGAATGGGGAACTTGGTATAATGTTGAACCAGGAACAAACCCAGGATTCTTATATCAACAAAACACAATGAGAGATGCATTAATTGCTGGTATTAACTTAAATATCTTTAATAAACACTGCGATAGAGTTAAGATGGCTAATATTGCACAGGTTGTTAATGTTCTTCAAGCTGTTATATTAACAGAAGGTGATAAAATGCTCTTAACACCTACTTATCATGTATTTAACATGTATAAGGACCATCAGGATGCAACTCTTGTTGAAAGTAGTGTTGAGACTGAAAAAATTGGACTAGAAGAAGGCAATTATGTTCCTAATCTTCATGAATCCGTTTCTATAGGTCAAGATGGTAAATTACACATTACAATCAATAACTTATCAGTAAGCGAAGCTTATGAAGTGGAGAGCGTTATTACAGATACTAAGATTACAAGTGTCAAAGGTACAATTCTTACTGGAGAATTTAACGCCTATAATACATTTGAAAGACCAGAAACTGTAAATACAAAGGAATTTAATGATTATAAGATCACAGATAAAGGAATTACTTTTACAATTCCTGCTTGCAGTGTACTTCATTTAGAAGCTGAAATAATATAAGAGGAATTGACATAACACATATCACACTCCCTATACCCAATACTAACCCATAGATTGTAGTATTAGGAATAGGGGTGTGTTTCGTTTTAAACGAATAAGGAAGTTCCATATTTTTAACGAGGCATGACTTTAGTATCCTAGTAAGTGTATAGGCCCTGCTAGGTTATCAGGAAGTAGTGAATAGAAAGCTAGTAGTGAAATGGATTGGGATTGTCCACTTTGATATGTAATCAGAAGGGAGAAGATAATGGACCAGAATAAACAAATTAAAATTGATGCCTTAAGTAAACAAGTTCCTTTGGGTGACTTATATGGTATTTTCTTCGAGGATTTAAACCACGCGGCAGATGGTGGGTTGTATGCAGAATTGATTCAAAATCGCTCTTTTGAATTTGATCCTATTGATAATAAGAATTATCACGGCTTAACTGCTTGGGAAAAGATTGAGAAAGAAGGAGCAGAGGTTAAAATATGGGTAGAATCTGAAAATCCACTTAATGATAAGAATAAAAATTACTTAGGTGTTGAAGTAAAGGCGTCTGGTAAAGGAGCAGGATTTTTAAATAAAGGATTTAATACAGGTGTTGCTTTAGTTGAAAAGGAAGTATATGATTTCTCTTGTTATGCAAGAACAGAAAGAGGCAACTGTATTGCTGTTGAAGTAAGTCTCGTTAATGATGAGGGTGTATGCTATGGCAAAGAGCACATTGTGATTTCAGGAGATGAATGGAAGCAATATCACATTTCCTTTACATCAACTGGAACAGATTACAGTGTACGATTAGCTTTTCTTATAAAAGAGAGTGGTGTAGCATATTTTGATATGGTATCACTCTTTCCAAAAAACACTTATAGGGGTAGAAAGAATGGACTTCGCCCTGATATAGCAACTATGTTGGAGGATTTAAAGCCTAAATTTATGCGTTTTCCTGGTGGATGCCTTGTCCATGATGGTTCACTAAATAGTGAGGACAGAGATTCCATGTATCGTTGGAAAAATACCATTGGAAATGTGGAAAGTAGGCCACCAAGACGTAATAATTGGGGATATAATCAAACCTTAGGCCTAGGATATTATGAGTATTTTCTTTTGTGTGAGGATCTTGGAGCCAAAGCGATACCCGTAATTCCTGGAGGATATGACCCCCATCATAAAGGTATTGTTCCGATTGAAGAGTTAGGACCATGGATTGATGATGCCCTTGATCTAATTGAATTTGCCAATGGGGATGTTAACACGATTTGGGGTAAAAAGCGAGCTGAGTTAGGACATCCTGAACCTTTTTGCTTGGAATATATAGGGATTGGAAATGAAGAAGTAGGAGAACCTTTCTTTGAAAGATATCCTTATTTTCATAAAGCCATCAAAGAAAGATATCCGAATATGAAAGTAATTAACTCCTCAGGTCCATTTGCGGCAGGAAGTGAATATGACAGAGGCTGGAAATCTGCAAAAGAACATAACTCTGATTTGGTAGACGAACATTACTATCAATCTCCTGAATGGTTTTTAGCAAATTACCATAGATATGATAATTTTAAAGCTGATGAACCAAAAGTATTTTTGGGAGAATATGCATCTTGGGGGAACACCTATTATAATGCTTTAGTGGAAGCAGCCTTTATGACGGGCCTTGAGAAAAATGCCCATGCCGTTGGCCTTGCATGCTATGCGCCTATGCTTTGTAATGTGGATTATATTAATTGGCAGCCGGATATGATCTGGTTTAATAATCATCAAGTATACGGCACACCAAATTACTACGTACAGAAGCTTTTTATGAATCATCAAGGTGAATACCTTCTTCCTACAACAGCAGTAGGGCTAAGTAATGCAGCTTCACCAGAGGAGAAAGGGATACAGGGTAAGATAGCTATACTTTCTAAGGGTGTTAAAACTTCTTTTAGAAATATCCGATTCAAAGATTTCATTACTGGTGAAGAGACTGTAAGCTCCGATGTGGAATTAGATATTGATGAAATACAAGACTTATTCCATACAACTAGTTCTCATTATGAACTTAAACTAAAAGGGATTAGAAGAACTGGTGGCAGGGGCTTTGAAATCTTCTTTGGTGAAACGGATAATACAAATCGTTTTGTATGGGAAGTAGGAGGATGGCAGAATCAAGACTGCTTGTTGACTGCCACTGTAAAGGGTAGAAATTCATGCCTAACCCAAAGCATCTTCTCAATGGACCTAGATAGAGAGTATGATTTGACACTTGAGGTAGAGGAGCGAACAATTCGTACCTATATAGACGGTATCTTAATGAATGAAACAAGAGATAATCTGCCTGTGATAGAGGATATTTATTATACAGCAAGTATAGAGGATAATAATGATATCATTGCTAAGTTTGTTAATGTAAAAGACCAAGAGATCACGGTTGATGTTGTTTTAAATGGCATGGAAGATAAGGAACTCACAGGAAATGTATATCAGTTATCCGGTTATTTACCAGAGGATACAAATAGCTTTGATACTCCTAATAAAATTTATCCGGATGAAACAAAGATTTTGGTAAAAGGAAAGTTTTCATTTACCTTTCCAAAGGAATCTGTTACGGTTATTCGTCTTGGGTTGAAATAATACAATGAAATAGCCCTGATATAATAATTTTTATACTAGCCCTTATAAGTGGCAGGTATGAATTTTATTATAATCAGGGCTTTTGCTGTCTAAGATAGAAATTTTTTGGTGACCTTAAAAAGTTGGGGCAATTAGTGGATTTGGAGTGTTATTTATACTTGAAAAATTGAAGATTTACATATATGATATTAATATATTTAAATAAACATTTGATACATGAACGGGAGCAGGGTATGAAGAATTCGTTGGAAAAAATTATATGGGGTATCGTGTTTGTGGTTTTTGGCGGTGTACTTGCCATGAGAGCCTTAGGTATTCTGGAATTTGATCTATTCTTTCCAGGGTGGTGGACCTTATTTATTATTGTTCCAAGTACCATAGGACTAATATCGGGCAAGGAGATTGCATCTAATATAGCTGGGATTGCTATAGGCATTATGTTGCTAATGACACAAATTGGTGTTATCGACTGGCAAGAGTTTGTCAAATTACTAATTGCAGTAGTTCTTGTAAAAATAGGGATTTCCTTTATTTTTCCTGGAAAGAAACATCAGTCTAAGGCGTATAAAAAGTATTATAGAAACGAAAAGGATTACAATAATGTAAACTATAATCATGATGATAGCCAAAGGGCTAGTACAGGTGATACGTACACCTATGAGCAAGATGCTACAAAAGAGGCTACATTTGCTGGAAACACAGAAAACACAGGAAATACTACAAAAGAGAGCACTTATAATCATGAGAATAGAAATTTCTATGGTGGTAAGAATGTCTATACGAGTAATCAACAAAGGTATAGAAGTAATAGTGGATTTAGACAATATACTGGATTTTTTAGTGTGTCCAAAGATCAATATATAGATGAAGTATTTCCTGGTGCGGTTGTGACCGCTATTCTAGGAGGTGTTGAGCTAGACCTTAGAAATGCAGTGTTTTTAAATGATACAATTATTGATATTACTTGTATTATGGGTGGTGTTGATATCTTTGTGCCTGCTAATGTTAAAGTTGTTGTTAACTGTACCCCCATACTTGGGGGTGTGGAATGCTATGTGAAGAACTCATATAATCAAGACCAGAATCAGCATACTTTATTTATTAAAGGGACTTGTCTCATGGGTGGTGTAGAAATAAAATAAAAAAATGGGAGATAATTTAATGTATTTAGATAAAGTAGTGCTATGTGCTAGTAGCGCATATGAACAGAAATATTACTTGAATGAAGATTTTAATGGCCTACCAGAGGCAATCAAAGAAGAGTTACAGATTATGTGTGTATTATATACAGAAGATGTGGGTGGTATCCTTACTTTGGAATATGATGAAGATGGAACACTTATGCTTCGTGTAACCAGCGATGAAGGTGATTTGCTTTTTGATGAAATTGGTAGTGTATTAAAAATTAAAGAGCTACAAAGAGCAAAAGAAGAATTATTAGAATCCTTGGAATTGTATTATAAAGTGTTTGTTCTGGGTGAAGAATTTAAATAACATGGAATAACAGTAATTCTATACTAAGATTTTAATGGATAATAGATGTAAGTGAAGTTATAAGAAAAATATAAGCTAAATAGGATATGAGATATAAGAAAGTAGGCAAATATGTTATTGGTAATAGATATAGGTAATACGAACATTACCTTTGGAGTATTTAAAGAAGAAGTACTATTGACTAATTTTAGAATGACCACCAAACTGCCAAGAACCTCTGATGAATATGGAATGGTCATGAGTGAACTTTTAAAGTATAGAAATATTCAGATAGAAAACATCGAATCTGTAATTATTGCAAGTGTAGTACCTGGTATTATGCATTCCTTTAAAAATGCAATTAAGAAGTACTTAAAGCACACGCCAATTGATATTGGAGCTGGAATGAAAACGGGAATTAAGATTGCGACTGCTAATCCCAAGGAAATAGGTGCCGATCGGATTGTAGATGCAGTAGCAGCCTATGATATATATGGAGGTCCTCTTATCGTAATAGATTTTGGGACTGCAACCACATATGACGTTATAATGGAGGATGGTACATTTATAGCTGGCATCACTAGCCCTGGTATTCGCATTTGTGCAGATGCCCTATGGAATGAAACTGCTAAACTGCCAGAAATTGAAATAAAAAAACCAGCATCTATATTGGCGAAGGAAACTATAACAAGTATGCAGGCTGGACTTGTATACGGTTATATTGGACAAACTGAATATATCATTAAAAAGATAAAAGAAGAAACAGGTATCATGGATATTAAAGTAATTGCTACAGGAGGATTGGGTAAGATAATTGTTGAGTCTACCGATACCATACAAATATACGACCCTAACCTAACCTTACATGGACTGCGATTAATATATAATAAGCAAAAGTTAAAATAGACAATTTTTAGAGTTATACAGGAGAAAAAATGAGTTTGAATATAGGAAATGTTAAGATAGCGGACAATTTAGTTTTGGGTCCCATGGCAGGTGTAACTGACCTGCCATTTCGTTTATTGTGTAAAGAATATGGGGCAGACTTAATATATACAGAGATGGTGAGTGCTAAGGGTATTCAATATAATAATAAGAATACAGAAGCATTATTAATGGTAGAAGAGACAGAGCGTCCAGTATCCTTGCAATTATTTGGTGCGGATCCGGTGATTTTAAGTGAAACTGCAAAGAGAATTGAAGACAGAAACTTTGATATATTAGACATTAATATGGGATGCCCAGTGCCCAAAGTTGTGAATAACAATGAAGGTTCTGCATTGATGAAGGATCCTAAACTAACGGCTCAGATTATTAAAGCAGTTTCTAGAGCCATACAAAAGCCTCTGACTGTAAAGATACGAAGAGGTTTTACCGAAGATAGTGTAAATGCAGTGGAAATAGCAAAAATTGCGGAAGATAATGGAGCAGCTGCTATAGCGGTTCACGGAAGAACCAGAGAGCAATATTATAGTGGAAAAGCTGATTGGTCTATAATAAGAGCTGTAAAAGAGGCTGTATCTATACCTGTTATCGGTAATGGAGATGTATTCACACCAGAAGATGCCGTGAGATTAGTCCAGGAAACTGGATGTGATGGAATTATGATTGCCAGAGGTGTACAAGGTAATCCATGGTTATTTGCTCAGATAAAAGAATATATGAAGACAGGGAAGCACTTAAGTAAGCCAAGTGCGTATGAGGCAGTAGAGATGATGCTGCGTCATGCCCGCATGTCAATTTTATATAAGGGTGAGTATATAGGGATAAGAGAGATGCGTAAACATGTGGCTTGGTATACAACAGGCTATCCTCTTGCCGCAAGACTAAGACAACGTGTAAATGAAATATGCAGTTATACGGAATTAGAAGACATGCTGCGTCAGTACTTAGAATCGATTCAAGGGATTGAATAATATGAGATATGTTCTAATGTCTGAGGTGTAGCAAATAGCATGGAATATGTCAATGTCTTGGATAGAGAAAAACAGCATGGAATATGTCAATGTCTTGGATAGAGAAAAACAGTATGGAATATGTTCCAATGTCCAAGGAGATGAATATTATGTTTAAGTTGGGGAAATGCATTGTGTAGGCAATCATGAAATGAATGATATAAAGAATTTATGTGATGGTAGTAGCTACTGGTTCACAAATTAACGATCGGGGTATTCAAAAGGAGATAATTTATGGACAATAAAGCAAATCTAAAAAAGTATAGTGATGATGGCAAGCTTGGAGAATCTAAGGTATGCGTCAGATGCAAAAGAATGTTTACCTATTTGGGGTTTGGGCATTTTTATTGCCCTGCCTGCAAAAAGATAGATGAAGAAGATTTTGCAAAAGTGAAAGAATATATATACGATCATGGCAATGCATCTGCTATGGTGGTTTCAGAGCATACAGGTATAAGTTTGGCAAGAATTACGCAGTATTTAAGAGAGGGGCGTTTAGAAATTCCTGAAATGTCTTCTATATTTATTAAATGTGAAATGTGCAGCCAAGACATTCGATCAGGTAGGCTCTGTCCTTCCTGTGCAGGGAAGCTTTCAGGGCCTTTGAGGGAAAGCATGAACTTTGATGATGAACAGGTGGGCCAGGTACCTAGAAAAAAAGAAGGCAAAATGAGGTACTTTGGAAAAGAAAAATAACCAATGAAAAGGAAGATGAGACTATAACATTAAACAAATGTAACAAAAAAAGATTTAATGCTAGAAAATAGTTGATTTTTATAAGTATAAAGAGTAATATATTCACAGGAAAGACAGATGTACGCCATATAGAGACACAAAGAAGAATTTGTCTTCTTTTGAATAAAAAAATCAACTGGAGGGTAAGTTATCATGAGCAAATTAAGAGCAGGTATCCTAGGAGGTACCGGTATGGTAGGTCAACGTTTTATTGCCTTATTGGAGAATCATCCTTGGTTTGAAGTGACTGTAATAGCAGCTAGTCCAAGAAGTGCCGGTAAAACATATGAAGAAGCAGTGGGAAACAGATGGAAGATGACAACTCCTATGCCAGAAGCTGTAAAGAAAGTAGTTGTAAGAGATGTGAATGACATTGAGGATGTCTGTAAAGATGTTGACTTCTGTTTTTCAGCGGTAGATATGACAAAGGATGAAATCAAAGCGATAGAAGAAGCTTATGCTAAGGCAGAAACACCTATAGTTTCTAATAACAGTGCCCACAGATGGACACAGGATGTACCTATGGTAGTACCTGAGTTAAATTCAGATCATTTGGAATTGATTGCAGAACAAAGAAAAAGATTAGGAACGAACAGAGGATTTATAGTTGTAAAACCTAATTGTTCCATACAAAGTTATACACCAGCATTATATGCGTTAAAAGAATTTGGACCAAAGGTTGTAGTAGCAACCACTTATCAAGCGATTTCAGGTGCAGGTAAAAACTTTGATGAATGGCCTGAAATGATAGATAATGTGATTCCATACATTGGTGGAGAAGAAGAAAAGAGCGAACAAGAGCCTCTAAGAATTCTTGGAATATTACAGGATGGAAAAATCGTGAATGCAACCGCACCACTTATCACTACACAATGTATTCGTGTACCAGTGTCAGATGGTCATACTGCAGCAATCTTTGTAAGTTTTGATAAGAAGCCAACAAAAGAAGAAATGCTAAAAGCTTGGAAAGAATTTAAGGGACTTCCACAAGAACTTAACCTACCAAGTGCCCCAAAACAATTTATTCAGTATTTAGAAGAGGACAATAGACCTCAGACAAAGACTGATAGAGAATATGAAAATGGAATGGGAATCTCTCTTGGTAGATTAAGAGAAGATACTGTATTTGATTATAAATTTGTAGGATTGTCTCATAATACCTTAAGAGGTGCAGCTGGCGGTGGTTTATTAACAGCTGAATTACTAAAAGCTATGGGATATATTACAGCGAAATAATTCTTAAAACACAATAATAAAGGATGATACAAAATGCTTTTATGTGAAAATTAACATAACACATTTTTATCATCCTTTTATTTATATCAAAATCAAATGAATTAAAATCATATGATTTTAATTCATTTGTATTGAAATTATTTGAATTAAAATCATTTGGAATTAAATCAATCGTAGTTATATCATATTTATTCGAGATCAAAGATATAACGTATAAATTCTACGGCATTCTCTTGGTATGAGGAATTGGCTAGGACTGCTAAGACGGGTCTTTCAGTAAGCGTTCCTTCATAGATATCTGAGCCATCAATGTATACACCGTATGCGCTTTTTGCTGGGTCTTCAGTTGTAGTAGAATAATACATAGAGTCCTTTAAGTCATTGGTAACATCAGTTGGTAGTACATCTGTTAATTTGCTTAAGTAGCCTGAAGAAGCATAGGAACTTATAAATGATTCAGGTCCTATAATAATATCGATATCGCCAGCAAATAGGAAAGTAGATAACTTTTGCTGAGAGGTCATAGTTAATTGATCTATATCATCGCCATCACCCAGGTAAAAAGTAGAATCTAATAGTATGTTGCTAATTTCTGGGTCCAGTTCAAGATGTTCAGTAAATGCTGTTTGTACCTCTTCAGCCTTCTCTGAGGTAAGGGCGTAATTAATAATGGCGCCATAAAGAATGGTTTCACTTTTAGGAGCAAATATGGAATATCCCAGATAAATCACGAAAGATATTGCTAATAAAGAGATAACGGTCTTGGCTAAATAATAGGTCTTAAGATATTGCCACTTCTCTTTCAGTGTCATTTCCCCAAGTTTTTGTTTCTCGCTTTTTTCTTCTCTCTTTGTATAGA
Source organism: Anaerocolumna sp. (assembly GCA_047972335.1). Lineage (GTDB taxonomy): Bacteria > Bacillota > Clostridia > Lachnospirales > Lachnospiraceae > Anaerocolumna. The sequence goes on from JBKEAO010000185.1 coordinate 12,489, forward strand.
TTGCCGCATCGTCTTTCAGCGTGGAATCTTTTAATTGTTCATCCTTTAACATAAGTTACCTCTTTTCTATGATAAATCCGTAAGAATATATAAATCTAAAATCTATGGTAAGTTTACCACAATGAGATGATAAAAAAAAGAAATTTATTATTAAATATTATAAAATAAATAGAAATCGGACATCATTAATAGTGGAAAGTAATCATAAAAAATCTCCAACCATACATGCTATAGTTAGAGATCTAATATCAGTTATAGTATCTGCTTATAAATAGGGGAGCTATTCATAAAATTGACTCAAATTACATATAAATTCATCGGATACAGCACTAGTTGCAACTAAAAATAGTTACAATGAATACAAACTAGCACCAGACAGTAGTCTACTCCAATTTATTCCGGTTACTTTTTGTATATGTTTTATAAATCCAAATAGATCCATAGACTCCATATATCCATTCAGATCCTGGCTAATATTATACACTTCTTGGTTTTCGCCAGGCAAAATCATATCTTCGTAGGGAATTTCTTTCGTTGCTATGTTAAGGGTAACACCCTCAAGGTTTCCATATTGCATATTAAAATTCATCTGTTGTTCCTCACTACTACCAATGAGATCAAGACCAAAAGCAATTCCATTCCATTGATCTGAAGTTAAAGATACTGTGCCATTTATATGATTTGTATTTTTGATCTTTTCAAAGTCGCTATATTCTAAGGTGACATTCATAACTTCTGCATCTTTTTCAATAGACATAATAGACTTACCGGATATCTTTTTATTAGAATAAGTTCCATTTCCAGTTACATGGATAGTAGGGGTATGTTCTAGTTCCGTAAAAGCTTTAAAATCAATGGTTAATCCTTCTCTGATGAAATAATAACCCATATGATTGGTGCTTTCAGAAAAGTTAAATTCACGACCCATAATAGCGCCAAAGTCATTCACATAAACAGTCATCAAAACAGTTTTGGTGGAATTTATAAATGATTCTTTTTTGTTTTCTAAGGACTGTAAGGCTTCATCAATTCCTGCTGTATATTCTTCAATAGTCCATAAGTCTTCCTTCACCACTATATCTTGTAATAGTTCATCGGATTTTGCTGCTGTTAAAATATTTACTGCGATATCATAGATCTCGTTCGCACTAATGTTAACGGTAAGGCTTGTGTATTTACGACTAGAATCGGATATACTAAGGGTTGCATCGCTATTTTGTGTAACATTTGTAAGGCCTGTAATTACAATATCTGTGTATGTGCTTAATAACTGGTTATATTCCTCAGTGGAAATGCTATCTCCATATAGTATGTTTTGTAGTTTTTCCATGTCATGAGAAGAGTTCCCATCTAGTGCAGCGACGTTTTGAGTAACCTCATATTTTAAATAAGCACTTGATAGTTCGGGTAACTGCATATAATACAGGGAATTTACCACATCATATAATAGTTTTAAGTTAACAAGAGATTGGTCCTTATAGGAAAGGGCAGTCAGAACAGAGGCATTTAGGCCGTTGTTATATACTTTACTATTCAAATTTATGGAGCCGATATCGCTTAATCCATACAATCCAGCATATTCTGGGCTAATAGATAAATCTGCAACTATGCTTGTTCCTATACCATCTTCTAATGTTTTTTGGTTCTTAGCAGAAGAAGCTTCTTGAGTATTCGTTAGAAAATCTATTCCAGAACTAGTACTCTTATGCTCTATGTAAGCATAATACTGTGCTGGTGTCTTTGTTAATAACATAAATTGATTAACCAGAAAGCCTTTTAATAAAAATCCAAGGACGAATGTGAGAATGAATGCTGCGATTGCAAGAGTCATAGTTATTTTCTTCTTCTTATTACTATTGTAGCTTTGTAAGGGTATCCCAGTGCCTTCTGTGTTTACTTCTGCGTTTTCAATTTCAAGATCTATATTATTTTGTGCATTGTTTTGCAGACTATTTTGTGGATTGTTTTGTAGACCGTTTTGTGCATTGTTTTGCGCATTGCCTTGTGAACTACCGTTGTTACTTGTATCTCCCATCTTTTACTCCTTTTATTACGCTTTTTATTCAGATAGTATCAAAAAGGTAGAAAAATGTCAACAATACTTAAATGGGAATATAAATGTAATGGCAATCAATCGTAATAACAATAGAAAAGAAATTGTTTGCAAAGTTACGAAAAGTTTCGAAAAAAAGATTTGATTTAGTTAAAAAGAATTACATGTAAATTATAATTGATATCAAAAGAAATTTATAAAAATTGTCTAAATATCGATTGAAATCACAATTTTATTAGGTTATAATAAAGCTAAATAAAATAAATTAATATTTAAATATGAGTAGTTAATTATTAATAGTTATTAAAATAGCGAAAAGTTTCGTTTAGAACATGTGCTATATGAAAGGAGCAAACAATGAAATACGGTTTTTTTGATGATTCCAGAAAAGAATATGTAATTACCACTCCCGAAACTCCCTATCCTTGGATTAATTACTTAGGATCACAAGAGTATTTTTCTCTTATTTCTAATACAGGAGGGGGCTACAGTTTTTACAAAGATGCTAAACTAAGAAGAATTACCAGATTTCGCTACAATAATGTGCCCCTAGATCTAGGAGGAGGTCGTTATTATTATATTTATGATGATAAAGATGTTTGGTCTCCAGGATATGCACCTGTTAAGAAAAAGCTTGATAAATATGAATGTCGTCATGGTATGGGTTATACAAAAATTACTGGAGAGAGAAACAATATTAATACAGAGATAACCTTTTTCGTTCCACAAAATCTAAATGCCGAGATACATAAAGTTGTAGTCTCTAATACAGGTTCAGAGAAGAAAGATGTTAAATTATTCTCTTTTGTAGAATGGTGTTTATGGAATGCCCAGGATGATCAGACTAATTTTCAGAGAAACTTTAATACTGGTGAAGTAGAAGTAAAGGGATCTGTTATTTATCATAAAACAGAATACAAAGAGAGAAGAGATCACTTTGCATTCTTTTCAGTAAATGAAGAGATTGCAGGATTTGACTCTGACAGGGAAAGTTTTATGGGAACCTATAATGGATTTCATAATCCTCAAGCCGTATTTGCGGGAAAATCAAGTAACTCCGTAGCAGATGGATGGTCACCCATTGCTTCTCATAGTTTAAATATTACCTTAAATCCAGGGGAGAAGAAAGAACTTGTTTTTATTTTGGGTTATGTAGAGAATGCTTTAGAAGATAAATGGGAAAGTAAAAATGTTATTAATAAAACAAAAGCAGAAGAAATGATTGCAAAATTTAGTACGATTGAAGCAGTAGATCAGGCTTTTGAAGAACTAAGGGTGTACTGGGAAGATTTATTATCCAGATATCAAATTAAATCCAGTGAAGATAAATTAGACCGAATGGTTAATATCTGGAACCAGTATCAATGTATGGTTACCTTTAACTTATCTAGAAGTGCTTCTTATTTTGAATCTGGAATAGGTCGAGGTATGGGATTTAGAGATTCTAATCAGGATTTACTAGGATTCTTACATCAGATTCCAGATAGAGCGAGAGAAAGAATTATAGATCTTGCGACTACTCAGTTAGAGGACGGAGGAGCATATCATCAGTACCAGCCCCTTACAAAGAGAGGAAATGATGAGATTGGTGGTAACTTTAACGATGATCCATTGTGGCTTATTCTCGCAGTAGTTGCTTACATTAAAGAAACAGGAGACTACACCATTCTAGATGTTATGACTCCTTATGATAATGATGAATCAAAAGCTGCACCGTTATCTGACCATATTAAGAAATCCTTTGACCACGTCATTCGTAATTTAGGGCCTCATGGTCTTCCTCTTATTGGTCGAGCGGACTGGAACGATTGCTTAAACTTAAACTGCTTCTCAACTGAACCAGGAGAGTCCTTCCAGACTACCACCAGCAAAGACGGAAGGGTAGCAGAGTCTGTTATGATTGCAGGTATGTTCGTATACATTGGTAAAGAGTATGAAATATTAATGGGTCAAATCGGCAACAAAGCGGAGGCAAAGAGAGCAGCGGATGAAGTAAATAAGATGAAGGCTGTCATTATGGAACACGGCTTTGACGGAGAATGGTTCCTTAGAGCATATGATGACTTTGGAAAAAAGATAGGAAGCAAGGAATGTGAGGAAGGTAAAATATTTATTGAATCTCAGGGCTTTTGCATCATGGGTGGTTTAGGACTTGAAGATGGTAAGGCAATCAAGGCCTTGGATGCAGTTGAAGAACGTCTTGGAACCAAATATGGTCTGGTACTCAATAATCCTGCCTTTACAAAATATTATGTAGAATACGGTGAAATCTCTACCTATCCAGCTGGTTATAAAGAAAATGCGGGCATTTTCTGTCACAATAATGCCTGGATTATGTGTGCCGAAGCAGTTGTAGGACGTGGTGATAAAGCTTTTGATTACTATACAAGAATTGCACCAGCCTATACAGAAGAATACAGTGAAATTCATAGAATGGAGCCATATGTGTATTCTCAAATGGTAGCGGGCAAGGATGCAAAACGTTTTGGTGAAGCAAAGAATTCCTGGCTGACTGGTACGGCTTCCTGGAACTTTGTAGCGATAACACAGTTTATATTAGGGATTAAACCAGATTATGACGTGCTTAAAGTGGATCCTTCTATTCCAGCATTCTGGGATGGTTATGAAATCACCAGAAGATTTAGAGGGGATGAATTTAACATTAAATTTAAGAACCCTAATCATGTATCCACAGGAGTGGCTAAACTTATATTAGACGGAAAAGAGATTGCAGGTAGTGTAATACCTGTCGTTGGAGATCAGAGTAAACATGAAGTAGAGGTTATTTTGGGATAAAAGTAAGCAGATAAGATAATGAAAAAAATAAGTAAAAGAACTCAAAAATAAATGAAATGGCGCCAGATAGAAGGTAGTAGAACTTTCTAACTGGCGCTTTTAAATTGGTAAGTTGTAAAAGTCTACTCGTGGTGTATGTCATAAATAATATCAACATAATAATAAGTAAAGATTTTTAATCGACGCATAGTATGATTTGGTTGGATAGTTACTATTAATAAAATTATACAATGAAACCATCTTGACATATCTCATTATTCTATGTAGAATTCTTTTAATAAAATACGAGGACCTAACTCATTTACACTAAACTTGGACTTTTTGATGATAGCATTGTTAGCTGAATAGTAACAAGTTATGAAACATATGCTATAAAAAGAATTGCATACCATATTTACGACAGGAGGGTACTTATGGCGGAGTTAAAAGAAAAAATACTAACAGCATCTGGTGAAACAAAGCCAGATCTTATACTTACGAATGCTGGAATTGTTAATGTTTTTACGGGAGAATTAGAAATTGGTGATGTGGCAATTCTTGGAGATACAATTGTGGGAATAGGTTGCTATCATAACCATACGGGAGAAGTAAATTCACCAGAAATTATAGATTGCAAAGGAAAATTTATATGTCCAGGGTTCATAGATGGACATATTCATATAGAAAGCTCCATGCTAACGCCAAAGGAATTTGCAAATGCAATTATAGGGCATGGAACGACAGGAGTAATTACAGATCCACATGAAATTGTGAATGTTGCTGGAAGTGAAGGTCTTCATTTTATGCTGAAAGAATCACAAGATTTACTTGTGGATATCTATGTCATGTTGCCTTCTTGCGTTCCTGCAACCAAAGCAGACGAATCTGGTGCTATCATGGAAGCAAAGAATTTAGAAGAATTTATTAATCATGATAGGGTGCTTGGGCTTGCAGAAGTAATGGACTATTATGGAGTAATAAAAGGCGATAATGGTCTTATGGATAAAATTAATCTTACATCAAGGCACAACAAAATTATGGATGGTCATGCACCAGGGATAAAAGCAAAGGAAATTAATGCCTATGCTACCGCTGGAATCACCTCGGATCATGAATGCAGTACTGCTGCTGAGGCTATTGATAAGTTACGTAGAGGTTTATGGATTATGATAAGAGAGGGAACAGCTGCAAAAAATATGGAGGCCCTCAAACCACTTTTACAAAAGCCCTACTGTCATAGAAGCATGTTAGTGACTGATGATAAACATCCAGGCGATTTATTGTATGATGGACATATGGATGAACTTATTAGGATGGCAATAAAATTTGGTGCAAGTCCAGTGGATGCTATTATCATGGCAACTTATAATCCTGCTACTTATTTTGGTCTTAAGGGGAGAGGTGCTGTAGCCCCAGGGTATAAGGCAGATTTTGTTATACTAAAGGATTTGGTTCAGTTTAATATAGAAACTGTGTATAAGGATGGAAAACTTGCCTATCAAAAGGATGTACAGTTTGCTGACTTAAAAAATAATAAGAATGAATCAAATGATAAGAATGAATCGAATGATAAGAATAAAACAAATGATAAGAATGAAAATTGTTACATTACCGCGTCTTATGATAAGCCGGATAGAATTTTTAAATCCTTTCATATGAAAACCATACAACCAGAGGACTTTTATTTTGAAGAATCAGGAAAATTCATGAGAGTAATGGAATTAGTACCAGGTGAATTATTAACAAAGGAAAAAGTGTATCCTGCAATACTCGGTACAGACAATAGAAGAATGTCTCAGGAATTGATAGAAAAGGATATTGTTAAGCTTGCAGTAATAGAAAGGCATCATGGTACCGGACATATTGGACTCTCTTTGTTAAAAGGTTATGGACTTTTAAATGGTGCAGTGGCTTCAAGCGTAGCGCATGATTCCCATAATTTGATTGTGGCAGGATGTGGGGAAGAGGACATGGCTGTGGCTGCAAATCGTATTGCCCAAATACATGGTGGACTCTGTATCGTGAAAGATAAAGAGATACTATGTGAATTACCACTGCCAGTTGGTGGATTAATGAGTGAAGAAAGTGCTGCAAATGTGGATAAAATTCTATCAAAGCTGAAAGAAACTGGAAAGATTCTTGGAATCAACAGTGGAATAGATCCTTTTATGACATTGGCATTCTTAAGTCTATCTGTTATACCTGAGTTAAGATTAACCACCCGTGGTTTGTTGGATGTCAGAACACAAGAAATAATTCAGACATTTTTTGATTAAATTAATCTGAAAGACTTGAAATTTAAGCCAAAAAGTAATAATATAATTCATTATTGTGGGAATATTAAAATAACCACAAATAATAAAAATTTCATAAGGAGGAGTTTATATGAAAAGGAAAAAACATATTTCTTTATTCATGCTCATGCTAGTTGTATTATCTATTGCACTTTACGGATGTGGAGGTGATAAGACAAATACAGATAATGGGAATACTCCTGACAATGAAGAGTCATCAAACACACCGATTTATGGTGGAGAAGTAGTCGTAGGAATTTCACAGGATTTGGATAGTCTTGACCCTCACAAAGCAGTTGCGGCAGGAACTAAGGAAGTCTTATTCAATGTATTTGAAGGGTTGGTAAAACCCGATAAAGATGGTAATTTAGTTGGTGCTGTGGCAAAGGATTATGAAATATCTCCAGATGGAAAGGTCTATACATTTCATCTAAGAGAGGGAGTAAAGTTTCATAATGGAAATCTAGTTACAGCCGATGATGTAATATATTCGTTAGAAAGAAGCGCCGGTTTACTAGATCAGATAGATCCTTCTGTTATAGTAGAGTCGGCGCTTACTAATATTGCAGAAGTGAAAAAGGTGGACGAAACTACAGTGGAAATTGTGCTAAGTGAAGCGGATACAGAATTAATCGGCTATTTAACTTGTGCCATTATTCCAAAAGACTATGATAATCAAGGTACAGCTCCTATTGGGACAGGACCTTTTCGATTTGTATCTTATTCTCCATTAGAAAATTTTGTAGTTGAAAAAAATAATGACTATTATTTGTCAGAAGAACCCTATTTAGATAAGGTAACTTTTAAAATTATAACAGATTCAGATTCAGCCATTGTACAGGCTTTAGCGGGTTCGGTGGATATTTTCTCTTATCTTTCAGAGTCACAAGTACAGCAGTTAGAAGGACAATTTAACATATTAGAAGGTAATATGAATCTTGTTCAAGCGCTGTTTCTAAACAATAAAGCAGAGCCATTTGATAACCTTAAAGTCAGACAGGCTATGAACTATGCGATTGATAAGCAAGGCATTCTTGATATGGTAGCAGGTGGCAAAGGAACCATTCTAGGCTCTAATATGTTCGCTGGCTTTTCAAAATATTTTGAAGAAGGTCTAGATGCACTGTATCCTTACGATGTAAACAAGGCCAAAGAATTGCTAAAGGAAGCGGGATATGAGAATGGATTTAGTTTTACCATTACTGTTCCCTCTAATTATCAGTATCATGTAGACACTGCACAGGTCATTGTAGAGCAACTAAAGCAAGTTGGTATTACTGCAGAAATCAAGCAAGTGGAATGGGCTAGCTGGTTAAATGATGTATATTCTGGTAGGGATTATGAGGCAACTATAATTGGATTGGATGCAAAACTTGCAGGTAGAGATGTTTTAGAACGTTACAAATCTGATGCAAGTAACAACTTTGTAAACTATAGTAATGTTGACTTTGATTCTGTACTAAAGGATGCCATTGCAGCAGTTGATGATGAAGAAAAAGTAAATAAATATAAGCAACTTCAGACTATTTTAGCACAGGACGCAGCTTCTGTTTATATTCAAGATCCAGCTCTTTTAGTGGCGGTAAATAAGAAACTCTCCGGATATACCTTCTATCCTGTATATGTGCAAGACATGTCAAAAGTCCATTTTACAAAGTAAAATTATTTACAAAGTAAAATTATATACGGAGTGAAATTGTTTATAAAGTAAAATTATTTACGGAGTGAAATTGTTTGCAGAGTAAAGAAATTATATAGAATAAATATTTACTCTGTAAACTTATTAAGATTTTCCTTATTTATAAAATTAAATGGGCATGCATGAAACTTTACTTTAGGATGGAGATTCTATGATGTACGGAATAAAAAAGATGACATCTTTACTCCTAACCCTTCTTTTCGTCTCTTTTATAACTTTTATAGCCTTTCAGGTTATTCCGGGAGATAGTGTAATATCTTCTCTTGGGACCAGTGCGACACCGGAATCCATAGAGGCTTTGCGAGAAGAGTTAGGCCTTAATGAAAATGTATTAATACGGTATACCAATTGGCTTAAGGCCGCAGTACAAGGAGATTTTGGGACATCCTTTTCCTATGATATACCCGTGGCTTCTCTAATAAAGGAACGAATGCCAGTAACCTTAACTCTGGCCGGGTTATCTATGATATTAATTCTGGTAATTTCAATTCCTCTTGGTGCTTTTACAGGTAGAAAAAAGGGTGGGATGGTCGATAGTATAGTGACTTTCTTGCTCCATCTAACTATGGCAGTTCCCCCTTTTTTCTTAGGGATTATATTGACCCTGGTATTTGGTCTTATATTAAAGTGGTTTATACCTGGTAACTATATCAGTTATAAGGATGACTTGTGGGCATTTCTTTCCTATATGATATTTCCTGCTTTGGCTATGGCTTTGCCTAAAATAGCAATGGTGGTAAAATTTCTAAGAAGTTCAAATATAAGGCAACTTCAAATGGATTATGTTAGAACTGCTAGAAGCAAAGGTAATACAGAACGTGATGTGATGTATCGCCATGTAATTAAGAATGCTTTCTTACCTGTCATAACCTTTATTGGCATGGTATTTGCAGATGTTTTGACTGGCAGTATTATTATTGAACAGGTGTTTAGTCTTCCTGGACTTGGGAAATTATTAATAACTACCATCTCTAATAGAGACTATCCGGTGGTACAAATCATAATTTTATATATTGCAGGCGTTGTAATACTAATTAATTTTACGGTAGATATATTATATCGCATTATTGATCCTAGAGTGAGAGGATAATAAACACACAAGAAAGTAAAAAAACATAACAGTAATAGAATGGAGTTCCATGAATAGAGGAAAATTAAAAAATTTCAATTTTATCATTGGATGTATTTTAATTGGAATGGTTTTTCTAATGGTATGTATCGGTTTGTTTTATTCGCCCTACGATCCCAATGAGATGAATGGTTCCATTAAAAATCTCGCACCAACTCTTGCTCACCCTTTTGGAACTGATAATTTTGGTAGAGATATCTTAAGCAGGGTTATGACAGGCGCTAAAACTACATTTTTTGTAGCCATTGCCACTGTGATAATTGGTGGAGGGTTAGGCACAATTCTTGGTGCGGTAACAGGCTATTATGGAGGTCCTGTGGATGAAGTACTAATGCGTCTAAATGATGCCCTAGCATCTTTTCCAAGCATTTTACTTGCCCTGGTTTTTGTTAGTGTCATTGGACCTGGTACATATAATGTCATATTTGCTTTAGGCATTATATTTATACCTAGTTTTGCCAGAGTTATAAGAAGTGAATTCATTTTACTAAAAGAAATGGATTACGTGAAAAACGCTAAGCTAATGGGAGCTGGGGATCTGCGTATTATGTTATTTCATATACTTCCTAATACTAAGCCAATATTTCTATCCTCCCTAACCATTGGATTTAATAATGCAGTTTTAGCAGAAGCGGGAATGAGTTATCTGCAACTTGGTGTGCAACCACCAGATGCAAGTCTTGGTCGAATGCTATCTGAATCCCAGTCCTTTTTATTTAATGCACCTTGGTATGCCATTGCACCAGGAGCAATTATCGTTATAACTGTACTAGGGTTTAGTTTGGTAAATGATAGTATTTGAGGTGAATAGGAATAGAAAGTGTGGTGAAGTAATGGCGTATGGCAAAGAAAATAGAGAAATTCTATTAAAAGTTGAATCTTTATCAGTAGGATTTAAAGGTAAAAAAGTCCATAATACCGTTGTTAATAAAATAGCTTTTACTTTAAAACAGGGTGAAATTCTTGGAATTGTTGGTGAATCAGGGTCTGGAAAAACCATGACAGCCTTGTCTATCATGGGATTATTAACAAAAGAGGCTAAGTTAGAGGGGCGTATTTTTTATAAAGACATGGATTTGGTCCAATTAAAAAAAGATACTTTTCGTCAGCTAAAAGGGAAAGACCTGGCAATGATTTTTCAGGAACCCATGACTAGTCTTAACCCGCTGATGACCATAGAAGACCAAATGAAAGAAATGCTTATTTTACATCAAAAAGGATTAGATAAAGAGACAATTAAAACTAAAGTTTTAACTGGATTAAAAGAAGCAGGACTTCCTGGTGGAGAGACTATTAGTAGAAAGTATCCTCATCAGCTTTCAGGTGGTATGCGCCAAAGGGTTATGATTGCTATGGCTATGCTAAATGATCCAAAACTTTTAAT
>JBKEAO010000051.1:0-6567 GCA_047972335.1 Anaerocolumna sp.
AATTAATAAGAATAGTGATTAACCTTATCTCTTTTTAATATTTTATATGCCTTAAAAAGTACGCACAAGTCCAAGTCATTTAACTTTATCTGCAAAAAAGCCGTTACACAACCAAGAACCCCTGGTCATGTAACGGCTATTCATATTTTTTCGCAAAGCATGTACAAGTCGTGTAAAACGACTTCTTACCTCTCTGGAACCCTTGTATTTACAAGGCTTAATCCATAGTGTAAGGCATTAAAGCGAGGTACCTTGTCTAGATTTTATCATGCTCTATCCTACGCTGTGATGCCCTGTTTTACTAGGTTTCTTAGGTTTCTCCATATCTATCTTACGCTGTCTTTCGCTATCATTTGATTCGCAAAGCGTGTACAAAGTCGTGTACAACCGTGTATTGATTTTTTCATTTGATTAATTTCATAAAAAGAACCAGTACAAAAATCTACTGGCTCTCTTTTATTTCTCCTATTCTCCCCATGCCTCTTCCATATCGGATTTCTTAATTTCAAAATCGATATGGGTGTAAATTTGGCGCGTAACCGTTTCGTTTTTGTGGCCTAAAATCGCTGAAATACTAGACCCCCTCATCTTTTTCTTGTAACTTAATGTTGCAAATGTATGCCTCGTCTGATGCATTTTCCAATGGGGTAATAACTCTTCGTTTCTATCTTCTTCTTGTGCTTTTCTACTCTCTTCCTTATTATACGCATTTACAATTGCCCGAATTGTACGATTCAAAGATTCGTTGGTTGCAATCGTTCCTTTACTTGTTGTAAATATAAATCCACTGCACATTCCTATAAACTTCTTTCTATCATCATACCTTGGAAGTTCGTAACTGTTATTAATTCCAAATAGTTTTTTGTACTCTATTTGCTCCAACAGTGCCTTTTTTACTACATTCATCATAGGTATTTCCCTTATGCTAGGATTGTTTTTGGGAGGTGTAATATAAAATTCTTTTTTATCTTTTTCTAGTTTTCCATAATTGACTGATTTATCAATGCTAATGCGTTCTTCTTCCATGAATATATCATCATCTGTCAACGATAAAATCTCATTAATTCTTGCGCCAGTAAAAAATAAGACAGTAAACATATTTTTATACATAGCATATCTTCCCTCAGATATGAATTCTAAAAATGCCATTTCTTGTTTTTCTGTTAATGCAAATTTTTGCTTTGGTGCCCTACCTCCTACGCTCTTCATTGCACCTATGGCTGGGTTTCTTTTTATCAATCCATCCTCTATCGCTTGATTAAAGCAACCACTAATCATACTATTGATATACTTTACTGTATCATGTGCTAATGGCTTTTCTTCTCTATTTACTATTGTTTTATATTGATTTACAAGATGAGTTGATTTTATTTCTTCTAGTTTCATCCTGCCTAGTTTGGTATTTCTTATATTCTTATTATAATAGCCAATATAGTTTTGATAGGTTCTAAGTCTTAACCTATCTTGCTTATGTATTTTTATCCATTGGCTATAATATTCATTCAGACTTATCCCTCTTAAGTTTGTAATCGATCCCTCAGCTATTTCTGCTTGTTTTTCTAGTAATATCTTCTTAGCTTCTCCTAATTCTTTACTGTACTTAACCCATTGATTTCCATTTAATGTAATTCTGATTTGATATAGACCATTCTTTCTTTGAGTAATTCCCTCTGGTAATTTACGTCCTCTATCATCTAATTTAATTTTCTGATTCTTAGCCACTCTTAAATCCTCCTTATTTTTCTTGAGGATGGATGGTACCATCCCCCTATTCCTTTTGTCAAGATCATTTATCTTTGTTGTATTAATGCGTATTACGCTGCATCCTTATAGATAAACTCTTTTACTTTTTGTACACTATACAGTGTTCTCTTCCTCTTGCCTGTTGACGTATTAGCTAGAATTAAACCTTAAAGTTGTACGATATGCCAGCAATAAAAAAGAGAGATTATTAGCCGTTACTTATGCTAACAATCTCTCTTTCTTACTGCAATTTTTAACTTTATTTCTTCATTCCTCCGTTATTAATGGAACCATATCATTTCCACAGATTAAATAAACTTCTTTGGTTGCCCTTACACTCAAACCACAGACTGGACATTGATATTTACGAGTACTACCCTTTTTCTTGGGTGCTTTTAATCCACCAGCATTTCCTCCTCTAGGTATTCCATCCACACCAGTCGCACCATCTCCATCTCCTACGCTAGAATCAGCACGGTATAACGAAATGTCAATTAATCCATGTTTTTCTACCCACTGTACTAATTTGTCTGTTGGTTCTGTAATTGTCCAACCATATGTTTTATGTTGTCCAATCTTTAAATCTCTTGCTTCGGCAATGTCTTTAAACTTCTTGGTATGATAAACTCCATTCTTTGAAACATCTGCTATCCCATTCATAAATGCGTACAGATGACAAGCTTCATGAAGTAAGGTACATACCACCGCTACAATCGGTCGATTGAGATAAGATGCCGATATATTAATTTCATGTTGATGGTCATGACCTGTATCCCATAACTTATCTAAGCTAAAATGTCCAAACGTTCCAGCCTTCTTTTGAATTGTTATTGTTACATCTGGTAATTTATTCCTAAAGTATTCTTCATTTATTAACCTATAAATGTCTTTTAAATACTTTGCTGCTGTTGCATAATCATTAATTCCTTGTATCATTTGATAGCCTCCTTAGGTAGCACACGATATAATTTTCTAAAGTGCACTTACGGTATTTACTATTAAATGAAAGGAATGTACCTTTAAAAGTATAATTTTAAAAAGCCGCTACGAAACCGAAGTTCAGTAGCGGCAATTATTAATTCAAATGAATCTAATTGATTTTAATAAATCCATATTTATAATCTTTTCTTATTGGTATTATATTATCAGCATGTGGTATATCTCTCACAATCATATATTCATCTTCATTGCTTGCTACCAAGAGAATACCTTGCTTGTCAATGATACCTTCTTGACATACTGCCATCCCATCAACGAATTTGCCAATGAGAGAATATTGCTCTAAGGATGCAACTTGGTTCCTGTTAGTATCAATAATTTCCATCACTTTTTCCTTATTTGCATTCAAGGATGCCACAACTGCCACTGTTCCATCTTCGAAGGATTCACCCCCATAAGAATAGCCAGAGTATATTATTGAAATAATTTCTTCTCCTGACATATTAATAAATCCCCAGTTTCCACCACTTTTATTCCCATCTGCTCCAAGATTAACCGCAGCGAAACCTTCCGAAAAAGACAATGCATTGTCATACTTCGGTGCTATGATTTCTTTGCCTGTATTATCAATATAGCCCCATTTATTATCAACATAGGTTTCTACTGCTGCCATTCCTTCTGAAAATGGTTTTATTGTAGAATATACCATAACCGGTTCTACAACTACATTTCCAGCGGTATCGATAACACCGAAAAAGTTACCCTTCTTAACAACTGCCAGACCTTCTGAAAATTTATTGATACTGTCATACTGGCCAAAGGGAACAACTATATTCCCTTTGGTGTCAATCACTGCACAACTATCCTCTTTATTATAGACTGTTGCAAATCCCTCAGAAAAAGAGCGAGCATAAGCATAAGTTCCAAAGGGAATAACTTCTTGACCAGTTGTATCAATAAATCCCCATTCACCACCTACCGCCTGTACCAATGCCAAACCATCAGAGAATGGTTCTGCCATAAGATATTGAAGTTCCATAACCTCTCTTCCAGAGTCATCCACATACCCCCATAATCCAGCGCCACCTTGTTCTGTATTCACAGCTACCATTCCTTCGGAATAAGTGCCAACATAACCATACTTTGGTGAAACGATTTCCGTAATTTCAGCAACGTTTTCTGGCTCCTGGGTCTCCTCATCTGGATTGACAAAAATCTCATCGAGTCCAGTAACCGTTAGTCCTTGTAAAGCGGTAGGAAGAGTTCCATCCTGTACATATCGGATTGCCTCATCCTCTGAGATCACCACAGCAAGCATAGTGAAGTTTGAGCCAAGAAGATCATCGTTTTGTGTAAAATAAACTCGCACCATACTTAGTCCTATAAGATCATCAAAAGAACCACCGCCAGCAGTAGTGAAGGACAAATTACCCTTTTGCATTCCCGCTGTTAAAAGTGCCGCGTCAGCATTGTATACGACTGTATCATTGGTTGCCACACCCTTTAATGCACGTGTAATGTAAAAACCGTCTAAATTAAACGTATATAGAAGTTTTACACTTGGCTGATCTGTTACAAACAAAGCATAGGGACCCGGTGTATCCGACATACCTTCGATGTAACTTCTATTACCAACCGTTATTTCACCATAGTAGTTTGCATCCTGAGATTTTACTGAAAAATCATTGCCACCATCCACAAATTGTCTCCCTTTTACTTTAACAATATCTTCGAATGTATAGTTCAAAGTTGTTGGTTCTGGTGTTGATGTCGGTATTGGTGTTGCTATTGAAGTTGTAATTGAATTGTCTTCACCACTCATATTGGAATTAATTGAGAGATCTGTGTCCTCCTCTTTCCCACAAGCAGTGAATATAGAAATAAACAAAAGAAATATAG
This sequence comes from Anaerocolumna sp., assembly GCA_047972335.1. GTDB lineage: Bacteria > Bacillota > Clostridia > Lachnospirales > Lachnospiraceae > Anaerocolumna. The sequence continues at coordinate 4,582 of JBKEAO010000051.1, forward strand.
ATAATTTTAAAAAACGTACTTTCATAACTCCTCCTTAGTATCTTCAAAAGAATCATACTCTAAAATTTTACAAAAAAAGCCGTTACACCGCCAAGAACTCTTGGTCATGTAACGGCTCATTATATTTTTTTCAAAGCGTGTACAAGTCGTGTACTACGACTTCTTACAACTCTGGAACCCTTGTATTTACAATGCTTAATCCATAGTGTAAGGCATTAAAGCGATATGTCTTGCTCTCTTAATTGAAACAGTAAGCGCTCTCTGATGTTTAGCACAGTTTCCTGTAATTCTTCTAGGAAGAATTTTACCTCTTTCAGATACATATCTTTTTAATTTGTTAACATCTTTATAATCGATACCTGCATGGTTTTTGTCAGCGCAGAATACACATACTTTTTTTCTTCTACGTGTATTTCTTCTCTTCATTGGAGAATCGCCTTTATCGTTTCTATCGTTTCTGTCATTTTTATTAAATGCCATAACTAACCTCCTTATCCGATGAATACATATTATTATTCTTTATGCGTTAATTAAATGGCAGTTCTTCGTCAAGTCCGTCAGGAATATTCATAAAACCATCTCCAATTGCTTGGCTAGGTGCTGGTCTTGTATTCTGCTGATATCCAGAATCTGAGCCTGATCCTTTGCTTTCAGCAAATTCTTGCTCTTCAACCACAACTTCAGTCGTATAAACTTTCACTCCGTCTTTATTGGTGTAACTGCCTGTTTGGATTCTTCCGGTAACAGCAATCTTTGTTCCTTGTTTTAAGTATTTTTCAGCAAATTCAGCAGCCTTACCAAAGCTTACACAATTGATAAAATCAGCATCTGCTTCACCTGGTCTTTTAAACCTACGGTCTACTGCTAAGGAAAATCTTGCTATTGCTAAAGAATTCTCTCCTTGAGAGTATCTAACTTCCGGGTCTCTTGTGAGACGTCCCATTAAAATGACTTTATTCATATTAAGGATAACCTCCTTTTATTATGCGTCCCGTCTAATGCATAAGAATCTGATTACATTTTCCATTATGCGAATACGATCTTCAACTTCGCCTGGGCATGTTGAATCAGCATCGAACTGGATGAAATAGTAGAAGCCTTCTTTCATTTTCTGAACTTCGTAAGCTAATCTCTTCTTACCCCATTCATCAACATTAGTTATAGTACCGCCGAATCTTGCGATAAGTTCTTTAACGGCCTCAACTGTTGCTAATCTAGCTTCATCTTCGATTTTTGCATTTACAACTAAGGATAATTCATATTGGTTCATAGTTGTGTGCACCTCCTTTTGGTCTCTGGCCCTTTAGCATGTAAAGAGCAAGGAAAATTTTGTATACATATCACAAATACATATTCTATCACAGTTTCAAGGGCTTGGCAAGGTTTTTTTAAAATTTAATGACTTTTGGGACTATTCAGCCAACTCATACTATGCGTTACTAAAAAGTCCCTAAATAGTTACCTTATGGGTGAGATTAGGTACTTTAATAAAGGATAATAAGCCTTTTTTACTCTATAGTAAAATAATCCGATAGGACTTCCTTAACGGTTCTGATCTCTCTTTCCTCATAGGCATTTGCACCACAAAAAATCAATGCCTCCTCCATATTTCCCTTCGCTGCATTTACTAAGGCATCGGTTATACAATAAGGGGTTTCTGCCGGGATACAGCCTTTGATACAATTGTGACATCGCTTTACTGGTATTCTGTCTTCTAGTACTCGTTTGGCAAATTGATTTCTAATTGCTCTGCCCGGCATTCCCACAGGACTTTTTACAATCATAATATCTTCTTTCTGACTGTTTATATAGGCATTTTTATAATTAATATGGGCATCACATTCAATTGTGGTTACAAATTTAGTGGCTACTTGTATGCCTTTTATACCAAGATCAGAATAATATTTCACATCCTCTTTATCTACAATGCCCCCAGCCATAATGACCGGAATTTCTTTGCCGTATTTTTCTTCGTATTCTTTTGTC
>JBKEAO010000088.1:0-10428 GCA_047972335.1 Anaerocolumna sp.
ATCTTAACAAAAGAGGACATGTCAAATAAGCTGCTATATATATTCTCTACAAAAGGTTCGTATAAAAATAATATCATAAGCAAGAAACCAGGTAATATAAATATAGGCAAGTAAGATTTATTTTTATACAACATGCGTTCACCTTTATAAATTCTGTTCATTATTTCTATTTATTGTTTCTATCTTTTTACTCATTGCTTTTTCTCATTGCTTTTTCTCATTGCTTTTTCTCATTGCTTTTTCTCAGTGCTTTTTGATTATTACTTCTTATTATTTCTTTTCATTACTTCTTTACATTATTTCAAGTTAATACTTATCACTTCATCAAGTAGCTCTTTAGCCGTCTTTGCACCTGTAGAAACATCTACAATACCTGCTATTAAAGTATTATAGGCTTCTTGAGAAATTCTAGAATCTATAGGCGCCGATATACTAGTTGCATAACTACTATATTTTAGCCCTGAGTCACCTAGTGGCGTTATATAACCCAACGGTTCCACTTTAGAAGTTGCCTGACCATTACCACTCCAATAACTCGTAATGGATTCAGAACTCGTATGTGCCATAACGAATTTAACAGCTGCATCCCTTTTATCAGGATCCTCCCAGGCCTTCTTGGTAATATAAAATCCTGTGGAAATTCCACCTACCATAGCACCAGTTTCCGACTTACCTTCTGGTATTACGGGGAAAGTAATCACAACTGTATTATCCTGATCAGTAACCCCTCTGGCGTACCAAGATCCTTCTATCTGCATTGCAGCTTTTTTTGTTTTAAATAATTCACTAGCAAAATCATTATCAATTGTATCTGTATCCACTGGGAAAGCACCTAAATCTCTTAAAGTCTTTACCATCTCCAAACCTTTAATCCATTCATCTGGTGAACTTGTGGGCACTTTTCTATATTCTTCAGGTCCCGCTGCGGATAATATTAAGAATTCTACTAAGTAATGTGGAACATTATTTAAGGATACTGCAATAGGTACAATTCCATTGGCATAAAAGGTTTCAATAGCTATTATCATCTTGTCCCAATCTGTAGGAAGTGCTAGACCATATTCATCAAATAAGTCTTTGTTACAAAATAGTCCTTCCCAATAACTTGTTGTTGGTACAGCTCTCATGACCCCATCCGGATTACTAGCAGATAGCAATGCACTTTCAAAAATATTCTCTGCGTATTCTGGATAAACCGATCGAATTTCCTCAATGGGTACAAACTTATTTGCCGCTAAAACATCACTTGCATTGGCATCTGTAAAGTATTGAATCACATCTGGTTCATTGCCTACAGCAAAGTCTGCAGCAATCTTTGTCTTCCAGTCCTGGTCCGATGATTGCGAATCATCTTCAATGGTAATATACGCATAATCATCCATTAATTTTTTATTAATTGCTTGATAATTGGAGGAATTAGGATCTGTTCCCCCAAACATAGATACTGTGGTTAATGTTACAGGATTAACCTCTTTTCCATCTGATGTATAAGATGTAATAGTAGAAGAGATGGTTGGTGTATTTCCTGCTGTGTCAGACATATTATTTGTAATGCTGCAAGCAGTCACAACAAATATTAATACTACTGCGGTTAATAAGACTAAAAGCTTTCTCATTTCCTCATATCCTCTCTTATCTGTTATAAGCACACCTAACTCTATATATATATTTATTATATCTTTTTCAATAAAATGTTTCATTAGTTGCGCTTGACATTACTTGCCTATTCTTGGTTAATTATATCCATTCCATTCTCTATTGATTTTGTATAGGGTAAAGTTATAGTTGAAACAATACAATCCTGGCTATCCATATTAATAGAAAGTCCATATGCCTCTCCAAAGATAAGTTTAATTCGTTCATTTACATTTCTTATTCCAAGTGAAACGTGTTTACCTTTCCCCTCTTCTATTACAGTTTTACCATCTAAAATCTGATTTATTCTCTGAATATCAGCATCTGTAACCGCTTTAGCTGAATTTTTAACTTGTAAATGTATTTTACCCTCTTTTAAAAAGACAGATAAAAAGATACAACCTTCGTTAATAACTTCAACACCATGTACCACTGCATTTTCCAGAATAGGTTGCAGTATCAGTTGTGGCACTAGGGCATCTAGTAAAAGAGGGTCTATCTCTCTATGTACCGTAAGCCTTTCCTTAAATCGCATGGATATAATATAAAAATAGGCATCTGCACACTTAAGTTCTTCCGAAAGCCCAATTAATCTTTTATGGGTTCTGCCCATGCTATAATTAAATAAGGTGCCTAAAGCTTCTATCATCTTAGAAACTGTCTCATCGCCCACCATTCTGGCTTGCCAGTTCATCATCTCCAGAGTATTATTGAGAAAATGAGGATTAATCTGAGATTGCAATGCAAGTATTTTAGCTTCTCTTCTTGCTACTTTCTCATTTAAAGCGTCTTCAAAAAGTCTTTTTAGTTCCAATGACATTCTGTTAAAGGAATCCAAAAGATAGGCAAATTCTGTGTTAGGCATATGGCCATCTATGGTTTTTCCAATGTTACCTTGTTCTAATTGTTGTGACGCCATATGCATTCTCGCCATTGGTCTAGTAATATGTTTTGCTATAAAATATATCATAAATATCAATACTGGAATGATAATAGCCACAACAAATAGAGCAATGTAAGTCATAGATTTTAAATCCTTATATAACACATCCTGATTCTCTATTATAATTCCACCAAAATAATAATCATTATATTTTTTTTGATATACATAGCCTAGATAATCACCCGCTTGGACTTTGATTATGGTGTTATTATTAGCCCTTATAAAGCCTTCTTTTATGAGTCTAATTACTTGAGATTCACCTGAATCTGCTCCAACCTCTGTTCTAAAATAAGTATTACTACTATCATCTACCATAAATCCAAATTGACTATCATCGCTAAGTGTTGAGCCCTCAAATAATTTTTCTTGATCTAATTCTAAAACCAGCGTCCCAAACTTAATATAATTAGTTGTCGTATATAAATTTCTAATAATATATATCTTTCCATCAATTACTTTAATATGCGCATCTGAGGAATCCATTTCGGTTATGGCATTTGCCTCACTCTTGACAACTTTTTTGTAGGTATTTAAATAACTTCCTTGATGTCTTGAAGTATAATACAAATTATCTATATCATCACTCAAATAAAAAACGGACATTACAAATCGTCTATCATTGTAATACTTACTTTTCAGATTCCCCATCACCACCTTATAGAATTCCGTATCAGAAATAGCATTATCTTTTAGCTTTCTCCAAGCCTTTTCAATAATTAGGTCGTAAGAAATCTTCTTTGATAAAGCTATTGCCTCATCAATTTTTTGAGAATAAAAGGTAGTGTGATTTATTAAACTATCCTTTAAACTGTTTCCGTTTTATCCACAATGTTCTTTCTGTAATAGAGGCCAAAAAATAAAGATATTATCGTAACTGGTACCACCCAACATATTATAACTAGCGCCAACAGCCTGCGCTTTAATGAAATTGTTTTAACCTTCTTCATAAGTCCTCCTAACATGTTTGTCCAATGTATATATTTTACCATATATTATGCATAATTGACATGGTAAAGTATTGTATCCGCATAGGATTGTATAGTATTTGCACAATATCTGTATGGGATTGTTCGTAAAAACCTAAGGATTGTTCGTAATAACCTAAGGATTGTCCTTAGGTTTACCCTCCAATTTTCACAGAGAGATACTTCCTTGATTAGGTTATATCACAAAAATAATCATACTTATATACGATATATACTTGGATTCATTCTAGTATTACGTTATAATGATTTTGAACTTAGTAATAAAAATCAGTAAAATATACATTTGAAAGGATTTTTCATGGCAACTATAGTATATTTAATAAGACATGGTGAAACAGAATGGAATAAGCTTGGAAAATTTCAGGGAAGTACAGATATTTCTCTATCGGAGGAAGGTATAAAACAAGCTCATCTAGCAGCTGATGTTTTAAAAGGAAAGTTTGATCATATATATGCAAGCCCCCTTAGCAGAGCAAAACATACCGCAGAAATAATTGGAGAAGCTAGTGCTATCGTTCCACAGATTGAACCTCATATAAAAGAAATTAATTTCGGTTTATGGGAAGGCTTAACTTTTGAAGAAATAAAAGAAAAGTTTCCAAAAGAGTTTACCTCCTGGCGAAATCCATTAGAGGGTTATCTAATGAGTGAGGATATTTCCGTAAAAAATGCTGGCAAACGAGCAGGAGATACCATACGAAGACTGGTTACCAAACATCCTGGGAAAAAAATTGCAATTGTAGCCCATGGCGGCATATTAAAAGCTGGTATTATCGATCTATTCCATTGGGATATGACCATGTACTATAAAATATTTTTAGGAAATACCTCTATCACTAAGTTGGTATTTAAAAAGGAGGACACCCCCATATTAATGACCTTAAATAATACCAGTCATTTACCTGAAGAAGCCTTATAGCTTCATAAATTTATAGCTTTCATATGTTTTATCCTGTGTCAATCAAATCCCAGCCTTTTCTAATATAGTAGTGGCGGCTCATCAGTGGCATTCTAACATCCACTGATGGAACAAGCCAGACTGGTTTTACATGTCCATCAGCATCAATATATCTGACTAGTTTTACATGTCCGACTTCTACTTGTCAGACTGATTTTATATGGTTTTCTCATATCATTACTTTTCGATACCAGTTACTACCCTACGATTTCTTCTACATAAGAGGGCCTATAAAAAAACTTCCTGTCTGCAATATCATTTAACATTCCATTATTCTCATCCACCTCAAATATAACTACTTCATCAGAATATTGGTTACAAACCATTAAACCATAATCGTCCTTAGTCAGGGCAATATGTCTTGGCCAATCTCCTCCACAAGAAGTTTCTTGAATTTTTGTTAGCAAACCATCTGTTCCAATATCATAGACGGATATGGTGTTAGCACCTCTGTTAGCAGCATATAAGAACCTACCATCCTCTGATATATCAAGGGAAGATGCAAAGCTTTCCTTAGTACCTTCTACATCAGTAGTGCTTATAGTTTGTAAAATTGTTAACTTGGGACAACTCTCTGTTTTTTCATATAAAAATACATAGATTTCATTGGAGTATTCTGTTATCAAATACAAAAAGTTAAGCAATGGATGAAACTTCATATGTCTTGGTCCAATTCCCTTAGGAAGCTGTATGTACTCACAATAGGGATTAGGCACCAAGGCACCATCTAATGATTCATAAATATAAATTCGATCCAAGGAAATATTAGTAACTAGCACCCCTGAACCAGCTGGTTCTAGTTCACTACAATGAGCTCTTGTTACCTCTTTTTCATCTTCACCCTTCATTTTTATAAAACTTAATATATTACTAAAATGATAATCTTTTACTTTGACTGCTGCAATATGACCAGTTTCATAAAAAGAGCAGTATAATACCTGGGTTTTTGGCTGATAGGAAAGGTGACATAATCCACCACCGTTTAATTTTAACTCATCCCGCAAAGAATACCCAGCATCTGTCCTCTCATAACATAATATGGTAGCCATTTTACTATCTTCTTCAATTCCAAAACATAATTCATGATATGTACATAAAAACGAGGGAGCTTTTACTCTGTCATACCACAATTCGTATTCTACTTTTAATTCATTCTTCAATCCGAATAAACCTATGGAAGTTCCCTTGCCATCTTCTGATCCATAGCCTGATATCATGATTTCTCTGTCCTTTTCCTTCATTTTAGCTCCAGTCTGTCGCTCCTACTTATTAGAGGCTTACTTATTATAATTCGATCGAAATTGAAATGGGCATTTAATCATCTTAAACTGCCGATATTCTTATATTAATACCCATTCTTCAATATGGCAATAAAATACTTGTATAATTGTTAATATTTGTGCATAAACACCAAAAGCAGCTATTACTTTTGGTAATAACTGCCACCCAAACTAAATATTATACGCTTACTTGGCCTGCTGGTAAATAGAACATAATCCCTATAAAATTCCTAATTTGGAAGTTACTAATCGTTTATAACTTTGCTAAAACAGATAAAAAGTTTAAACTCCTATATTTTTAACTGCAAAGTTTGAGTTATAAATATATTACCTCTACCTGTTTCTTCAATTCCTCCACGCTTACCATATCAGGTGGTTTGGTACCTTGGGTAGTTACAGCACCTGCAGAAACTGCCATCCCCAATTTGATACAGGACTCTAAGTCCATTCCTTTATCAAGTCCATAGGTTATAGCTGCTACCATGGCATCACCTGCACCAACTGTAGAATGGGCCTTAACTTTTAATCCTACACATTGAATCACTTTCTCTTTATTGATAAAAAAAGCCCCTTGTTGTCCCAAAGAAATGGCCACCATTTTCACCCCTTTGTCTAAAAACCTACTTCCCATCTCCACAAGTTGATTTTCATCTACGATATAATCCTTCTGAAAATATGCTAAAAGCTCTCCTTTATTTGGCTTAATCATGTCAGGGCCAGCTTCTAGACCAAGTTTAAATAATTCTCCATCTGCATCTAAAAACACCTTAGACCCTTTCTCTTTGACCATCTGAATAATATCTCTATAGATCCCTTTGTCTACACCCCTTGGAATACTACCAGCAATTACAAACCAAGTATCTTCTTTCGCATAAGATAATAATTTATCTTTTAAAGCCTTTATTTCTTCCCCAGATACTAGTGGACCTGGTTCGTTTAGTTCTGTTACTAACCCGTTCTCCTCTATTACCTTTAAATTCGTACGAGTCTCCTTGTCTATTCTGACAAAATCCGATTGTATCCCTTGCTTTTTTAAGGCTTGTTCTATTATCATTCCACTGCTACCACCCACAAAGCCACAAGCAATTGTCTCACCACCTAAGGCTTTTGTTGTTTTAGATACATTAATCCCCTTTCCACCTGGATCTATTACTACATTATGTAACCGATTCAAGGAACCTCTCTCAAGTTTCATTAACTCAACTGTTTTGTCTATTGCTGTATTCATAGTAACTGTTACAATCATATTAACTCCTGTTCTACGTGGATCTTATTATATCATTAAAATCATTCTATAAAGTGGTTATTGTGGTTATTATATCATCTAAATTAACATCCTTGATTCTTGTCGTTATTTTTATTATTATTCTATTATTTTCACCCTACTAAACAATGTAAAATACGTGTCATAAAAAATAACAATGTAAAATAAGTGTTACAAAATATAGGAGTCCACAATTTTGTAACACTTATTGTTATTTCTAATCTGACTTTTATTTACTAGCTATTGTTTACTAACAATTATATACTAGCTATTGTTTACTAGCTATTGTTTACTAACAATTATATACTAACGCTTATCTTGGCAGGAATTTTTCTACGTCAAAAAACATCGATGTAATATCTCTATCCCACTCTTGGTTTTAAATATTTTATTTAATACATTTTTTATAGTATCCTTTGAGGTTTCGTCTTCATGAAAATTAACCAAGAAATCAGCTTCTACAAGTATTTGATAATCTAACCCGTCAATGATATTGTAAGTATGATGATGGGCAATTAAATATAAAACCCTATTGATAAATTCCTCATCATATCCCAACTTGTAAAGTAAGGGTTTGGCAACAATCGGTCCCTCTATCTGCTGGTAATGTCCGGCACTACTGTCATATTTTTCTTCACTGACCTTTATGCCAATATCATGAACCACTGCAGACACTTCAAGAATCTCCTGGGTTCTTTCATCTAGCGCCTCCATCTCACCAATGGTTTTTGCATAGGCATATACTTTCAAAAAGTGATTGATTCTCTTAATGTCATCGGTATAATAATCAATCATTTCAAAAATCACCTTACTTATATTCATGAATCTCATCCACCCTTCAATGATGTGACTACAAAAGTCTACTATTATTTAAACAAATTCATAACAGAAGCATTATAACTAATTGCTTTTGAAAAATAATTATTTTCTTCGGTTTTATTCGTATTATTGTCTTCATAAAAGATTTCTAAGAACTTTAAATAGTCATCATAGGTAAACAGACTGCTTAAATCATAAGAATCCGATTCTTTTGTTTCTCCTTGGTTAATTAAATTATTCTTAATCTGTAATATATTAGGAAGGCTACTATTAGAAGAATATGTAGCATTAACAGCATAAGTTGTACTTCCAGTATCTATATCTTCATTCATATATGCAGTTACTTTTTTTACGTAATTCTGGGTTTCTTCAAAAGGTGGTATGCCACCATATTTACTCACATTACCCATACCTGCATTATAAGCTGCAAGAGCCAGGCTTGTATTTCCATCATATTTGTCCAATAATTCTTTTATATACTTAGCCCCACCCATTATATTTTGTTCAGGGTCAAAAGCATCTGTAACACCTAAATACTTAGCAGTTGCAGGCATTAATTGCATAACTCCCTGGGCACCACTTCTAGATACCACATCTGTATCAAAATTAGATTCTGCTTTGCCAATTGCTTTTAACAAGTTAACTGGAACATCATATTTTTCGGAAGCTTTCAAAAAAATCTGATCCAAAGTTTGATTCTCGCCTAAATAGGAAGAAAAACTAGTGGTAGATGTTACACTATTCTTATTTTGTACAGCATTCGTACTTTCCGTGCTTAATACCCTTTTTATTCCGTTTATCTCTGACATCTCACTCTCAACCCTTCTATTGTAGATATATATGTATAGATTCAAAATCATTTTGTATAGTATTAGATTTAAAACCGCGAATTTTATGTATTTAAACATTATAACGCAACCCACATATATTTTGCAATAGGTATTCTTTAGTAGGGGTAGGCATAGTTACTAGTCATGCGTCAAGGAATAATCACTGTAACAATGGCACTTTTAGGCACCGTCAACAAAGCAGATTTACCTTCAATTCTAACTGTAATGTCAACATCTTTTTCCTGTTTATTTAAGATAATGGCTACAACTGATTGATCAGGATTTTTTAGGGCTGTTAATTCTACTTGATCCGTATATTGAGTGGTTGCAATTCTTTTGGCACCTTTTTGTATATACCTGCTGAAATGACCAATGTAATGATAAGAAAGCTTTACTTCATAGGAATTATTTACGGTATCTATCATAATTGGCGCATCACAAAAATTATTCACATGGTTTGGTCCACCTTTTTCATCAAGAAGTATATTCCAGTCTATAAATCCAGTCATACCACAGTTTAAATTTCCTATGATATCATGAGCATACATCTGAGCATTTCTTAACTGACTTGAATCAAATCTACTATATTCAACACAACCCTCCGTGAAAATGAGTTCTTTGTCTGGATAGGCCTCATGAGTCAATTTGATTGCATCAAAATGATCTCCTGTATACCAGTGAAATGCAATACCATCAATCATTTTATCTGTGTCCTCATCAATGGTAGCTTTTGCTCTATCTAATAATATCTCCTTATTGTGATCCCATATATTTACCTTCACATGGGATAGTTCATTCTTCACCAAGCTTGGATATAAATAGTCTCTTAAAAATATTTTCTCTTCTTCCCCACTAAAGATACAAGAATCCCAAGTTTGTACTGCCTCTGGTTCATTTTGAATGGTAATTCTATTTACCTTAAAACCCAGCATTTCATATTCTTTGATATAACGGCAAATATATTCAGCCCAAAAGCCCAAATACTCTTCTTTTAGCTTTCCTCCATGATTTCTGTCATTGTTCGTCTTCATAAAAGCAGGAGGTGACCAAGGTGTTAACATAAGATCAAAATCCTCTTCTCTTATTTTTCTTGCTGCTCTTAACAAAGGAAGTATGTATTCTTCATTCCTTTTCAGTGAAAATGAATTCATCTCAATATCTGTTTTATCCTCCATGGCTGTATAGTTACTTAATGAAAAATCACAACTATCCATATGCGTACGAATCATGTTATAGCAATTTCCACTTTTTCCAAAATACGTTTCAATTATTTCTTCTTTCTTGTCATCCGTCAATTTAGAATAGGCATAGCCTGCTGCTTCTGTAATTGCACCACCAAAACCGTGAAAGGTCTGATATTCAATCTCTGAATATAGATTTACAACATTCATAGCATTACCTGGTTCAGGTTTTAACTCTTTTCTTTCTATTGAAGTAATCCCTTCATTGTTTTCATATCTAGCCTGAATTATTCATGGTGATGTAGAAAAAAAAATCTACCCACTGATTTGCCATTGCAGCTCATTTTTGTTGATAATTAATGAATTTTCATCTAAAAAAGGGTAGAAAATCCCTGTGGTATCCACAATTATCATTTTGAGCTGTCAAGGTACATCATTTTGTTATTCCAACTTTGGAAGTAGTCTGATATTATTCAAGGTTTCGATAAATGCTTCCTTGTAAGGGCAACTACTGCAAAGTTTGAATGTAATA
>JBKEAO010000168.1:0-13984 GCA_047972335.1 Anaerocolumna sp.
CCCATAGCAAGGGGCAATAAAAAGGTCGCTGTCATAGGGCCAGAAGCAACGCCACCCGAGTCAAATGCTATAGAAGTAAATATAGGCGGTACGATAAATGTCATAAGAAATGCAATCAGATAACCAGGTACAACCAAGTACCAAATGGATAATCCAGTGGATACTCTTAATAGAGCTAGAGCCACAGAAACTGCAACACCTATGGATAAGCTTAACTGCATGGATTTTGCATTAATCATACCATCTGAAATATCTTCAACTTGTTTATTTAACACATGAACTGCTGGTTCTGCAGATACAATCACAAAACCTATGATCATACCAAGTGGGATTAATAGCCATTTAAATGAATTATGAATCATTTGGTTACCAATAAAATATCCTGATGGCATAAAACCTACATTTACACCAGTTAAAAATAAAACCAATCCAGCATAGGTATATACTAAACCAATTACAATCTTAATTAACTGTCTAAATGAAATCTTTAAAACTAAAACTTGAAACAAAGCAAAAAATCCAACAATAGGTAATAAGGCTAATGCAACTTCCTTTAAATAATCGGGGAAATGATGGTAAAATTGGCTTAAAGCACTGGTAAAACTAATATCACCTGCAATCGTAACAGGTGTATATCCTGCCCCGTCAGGACGATAAAAAAGACCGAGAAGCAAAGAGGCAAGAATTGGTCCTACAGAACAGAGTGCTACCAATCCAAAACTATCCTCCTGTGAGGACTTATCACCTCTAACAGCCGCCATACCAATACCAAGTGCCATAATAAAAGGCACTGTAATAGGACCTGTTGTTACTCCACCTGAATCAAATGCAACTGCAATAAAATTATTCGGTGTAAAAATAGCTAAAATAAAAACAGCTGCGTATAGAATCATTAAAATATTTCTAAGCTTAATCTGGAACAAAGTTCTTAAAAACGCTACTACTAAGAAAATACCAACACCCAATGCAACTGACCAGATTATTACAGGATCAGGTACACCTGGAATCTGTCTCGCTAAAACTTGTAAGTCAGGCTCAGCCACTGTTATGATAATACCAAGTAGAAATGTAACAGGAATAAGAAGCCATAATTTACGAGATTGGGTAATAAAGGACCCCATCTTCTCACCCATGGTCATCATAGACATATCTGCGCCAAGAGTAAATAACCCCATACCCAAAATAAGCATAACCGCTCCAATCATAAACATATATAAGGTACCCTTAGACATGGGCACTATGGTTAAATGAAGCAAAAGAACCAATATGGTAATGGGCAGAACTGATGTAATTGATTCTTTAATTTTTAATACAAAATTATTATTCATGACATACCGCCTTAAAATCATATGGTTGACAAGTTACAAAATGTTAAACACGCTCTTTCTAGCAAAACCTTCGAATAAAACCAGATATTAAGAAAACTAGATTCTGTTTTGAACAAACAACCTAGTTTGTAATACGTACCATAATATATGTATTTTTACTTATTTTTAAAGGAAACTCCTGATAGCATATGAAAATTAAGAAACCTATTAGGAAAAGAGTACATTACCCCTTTGATATAAGTATTATTAAATCGAATGATTGGATAGAATAAGAAAATGTTTCAATTAATCCTCCTATTGATAATATTAATATAATTTGTTAGATAATTCAATCCTAAAATAATAATTTATGTATTTTTAACAATTTGTTACTATTTATCAACAATATCTTATGGTTCGTGTTTGTCATAACAGCCTTTTACTTGTAGTAATCAAAACAAACAAGGGCTTTTAAAACATCATCTTATGATACATAAATACCATAAAACATGTTCAAAAGCCCTCCTAAATATTTAAAAGCACTGTTATATAATTCAATCTCTTAAATTAATATGAGTTTGACCTCGGCATGATATATATAAAGCTATTCACCACTTGCCACTAACTCTTTTTCGTTCTCCTCCATTACCTTTTGTTGCACATCCGATGGCGCCTGGTCATAACGGTTAAACTCATAAGAAAACTCACCAGCTCCACCAGTCATGGACCTTAAATCTGTCGAATAGCCATATATTTCAGCCAAAGGTATATCTGCAATTATTTCTTGCTTTCCACTTCCTATGGGATTCATTCCAAGGACTCTTCCCCTTCTTTTATTCAGGTCACCCATAATATCTCCAGTAAACCTATCAGGAATTAATACCTTTAATGAAGCAATTGGTTCAAGAAGAACTGGTGAAGCCTCAATAAATCCTTGTTTAAATGCCTGAATCGTGGCCATCTTAAATGCCATTTCTGAAGAATCCACAGGATGATAGGATCCATCCACTAAAGTTGCTTTGACTCCAACTACTGGATAACCAGCTAAGGGACCTTTTAAGACACATTCAGCAATACCTTTTTCAACTGCTGGAAAATAGTTTCTTGGTACACTTCCTCCAAATACTTTTTCTTCAAATATATAGGCTTCCTCTAAATTGCCAGATGCTTCAAATTCTATATGAACATCGCCATACTGACCATGACCACCTGACTGCTTCTTATATTTACCCTGTACTCTCACTTTCTTTCTTAGGGTTTCTCTGTATGGAACTCTAGGTTTCATAATATCTATTTCAACTTTATATTTATTCAACAATTTATTGACGGTGATTTCAAGTTGCTGATCACCAATACCATATAATAAAGTCTGTCTATTTTCTTTGTCATTTACCAACTTTAGGGTTAGATCTTCATCCATTAATTTTGAAAGTGCCTGAGATACTTTATCATCGTCTCCTTTATTTTTTGTTTTAAATCTTTGATATGTGTAAGGAATTGGCATTTCTGGTACTGGATAAATAATCTGATTATTTTTTTGACTAAGGGTATCACCTGTTACTGTATCAGATAACTTACCAATAGCCCCAATATCTCCTGGATAAAGACAAGAAACTTCCATCTGTTCCTTGCCCCTTAATACATAAAGCCTGGATAATTTTTCTTCTGCTTCTTTATTACTGTTAAATATATAAGAATCAGAATTTAGAACACCAGAGCAAACCTTGATTAAGGAAAACTTTCCTATAAAAGGATCGGCAATGGTTTTAAACACTATGGCAGACATAGGTTGTTTTGCATCAAAAGCTGCAACAAAAGGCTCTCCATTTTTTGTGCAAATGCCTTCAAGCTTTCTTTTATCTGGAGATGGGAAATACTTTTCTATGGCTTGTAAAAGCATGGTTGGACCTTGTGCATGTAGACCAGATCCCATTAAGACCGGAACAATCGTTCCATCAGTCACGTTATTTCTAAGAGCATTAGAAATCTCTTCTAGTGTAAATTCCTCTCCTGCAAAATATTTTTCCATAAGCTCTTCACTAGTTTCTGCAACCGCATCTAATAAGGTTTCACGAAATTTAGTTAGATTTTCCATCGTATAATCTGGTATAGCACATTCTTCATAATTACTTAGATTGGTAAATCTTCTACCAGCCATTTTGACAACGTTAACAAAACCTACAAACTTCTCATTCTCTCTAATTGGAATATGAAAAGGTGCAATTCTTTTTCCAAAATGAGTAGTCAAATCTTCAACCACTTGACGATAGCTGGCATTATCGTCATCCATATCCGTTACAAAAAACATTCTAGGCATATGATGTCTTTCACAACATTCCCAGGCCTTGATGGTTCCTACTTCAACGCCTGCTTTTGCTGAAATAACAATAACCGCTGCATCCACAGCATGCATAGCTTCTTCCACTTCACCAATAAAATCAAAATATCCAGGTGTATCCAAAATATTTATTTTTGTGTCTTCATAGATGATTGGCACAACTGTTGTGCTGATGGAAAAAAGACGTTTTACTTCTTCCTTGTCATAATCACTAATGGTGTTACCTTCTTCAACTTTACCTTGACGCTTTGTAATACCTGTTAAATATGCCATGGCTTCGACCAAAGTAGTCTTGCCACAGCCACCGTGGCCCAACAATGCAACATTACGAATTTTTTCTGAAGTATAAACATTCATCCATTCTTCCTCCATTACTTAATATTTGTACATCCTTTAGCTTATTCTGTATCTTATGGTATTTTTAACTATTTTATACCTATGTATATATTTTACTAAATTTTATCAATTAATACAACTTAATTATCTTATTTATACAATAATATTTATAAAAAGTTTGTTGTATTTCGACACATTACACTTTTATATTTTATTTACACATAAATCACCTGCTATTTGCACAATATCTGATGATATAGCAAAAATAGAAACACCTAGTACCAATTTGATTTATCACACTTTAAACTGTTAAGCTTTAATGTTTTACAGTATTGACACAGCAGGCTTACTGGTGTACAATGAGTGCATTCACAGTTTTGACACATAACAAAAAGAATGATAAAATAAGTAAATGTTTAAAGTCCTAGAAAGGTTCTTTATACACAATGAAAGGTAATGGTATCTTATGATAATCGTAATGAAACAAGGAGCAAAAAAAGAATCAATTAGAAATATAATTAATATTATTGAAGAAAAAGGACTGACACCTCATATCTCTGATGGAAGCGAGGTAACCATAATAGGTGCAATTGGTGATAAGACAAAATTAATGGATCAAAATTTAGAAATTGCTGAAGATGTGGAAAGAATTGTACCTGTAACGGAAAGTTACAAGTTAGCTAACAAAAAATTCCATCCAGAACCAACCGTTGTTAAGGTTGGAAATGTCTCAATTGGTGGTGATGAACTCGTAATCATGTCCGGACCATGTGCCGTAGAAAGCAGAGAACAGCTATTAGAAACTGCCCATGCAAGCAAATTAGCAGGTGCTCAAATTTTAAGAGGTGGTGCTTACAAGCCAAGAACTTCTCCTTATGCATTTCAAGGTCTTGAAGAAGATGGTCTTAAATTTATGAAAGAAGCCAGAGAAGAAACCGGCCTTTCTGTAGTATGTGAAGTTACAAGTTTAAATGCCATTGAAGCTGCTGTGAAATACGTAGATATGCTCCAAATTGGCGCTAGAAATATGCAAAACTTTTTCTTACTAAAAGAAGCAGGCAAAACTGGTCTACCCGTATTACTAAAAAGAGGATTATGTGCTACCATAGATGAATGGTTAAATGCAGCTGAATATATTATAGCAGAAGGAAACCCTAATGTTGTCCTTTGTGAGAGAGGTATCCGTACCTTTGAGACAGCCACAAGAAATACCCTTGATATCAGTGCTGTACCAGTAATAAAATCAAAGAGTCATTTACCTATTATAGTAGATCCAAGTCACGCTACTGGAGTTAGAAAATATGTGAAGCCCCTTGCAATGAGTGCTGTTGCAGCTGGTGCAGATGGTTTAATGATAGAAACCCATCCAAATCCCTCCATTGCTCTTTCAGATGGTCCACAATCTCTTACTTTCCCTCAATTTGAAGAATTATGTAAGGACTTAAGACCTTTAGCCAATTTAATGGGTAAAAAATTTTAGTATCTTATACTAATTTTATTAAATTGTACCTGGGTCAAATGATGCAGGAATCAGAAAGGCATGGTTAACCAAATGATTGAAACAAAAGTTGGGTTTATAGGTTTTGGCTTAATAGGCGGTTCCATAGCCCGTAAGTTGAAAGAATTAAACCCTAAGAATTACCTGATTGCGTATAACCATAAAAAAGATACAGTAAGCAGTGGGCTACAAGAAGCAGTAAACGATGGTGTACTAGACCTTATTACTAACAATTTAACTTCTTCCTTTTGTAATTGCAACCTTATCTTTTTATGTGGTCCAGTCCTAGCTAATATTACCTATTTGACTATGTTAAAAGATGTCACTGGACCTAATTGCATAATTACTGATGTGGGTAGTGTAAAAACGAATATACATGAAGCAGTTAAATCACTGGAGTTGGAGGATCAATTTATAGGTGGCCATCCAATGACTGGTTCAGAAAAAACTGGTTATCAGAATTCTAGTAGCAGTCTTTTAGAAAACGCTTACTACATTCTTACTCCTACCAAAAAAACCTCAATCAATAATCTAGATTACTTATCCCAATTAGTAAAGTCCTTAGGATCTATCCCCTTGACCCTAGATTACAGAGAGCATGATGATATAACGGCTGCAATTAGCCACGTACCTCATATTATAGCATCGGCACTTGTGAATATGGTAAAAGATAATGATGACGACTTTCATAAAATGCGCACTTTAGCAGCTGGTGGTTTTAAAGATATTACAAGAATTGCCTCCTCTTCTGCTACCATGTGGCAAAATATATGTTTAACAAATACAACAAGTATTAGACAGTTTCTTAAAAAATACATTGACACTTTACAAGATATAGATAATAATTTAAAAGAATCCCATGAAAATTCCATCTATCGTTTTTTTGATACAGCAAGCACCTACAGAGACACTATTCCCAATACTTCAAATGGCTTCATAAAAAAAGTCTATGAAGTTTATATTGACATTATTGATGAAACCGGTGCAATTGCAACCATTGCAACTTTATTAGCTACTAATTTAATCAGCATCAAAAACATAGGAATTATTCATAATAGAGAATTTGAACAAGGTGTTCTAAAAATTGAATTTTACGATGAAGAAGCAAGTTTAAAGGCTTCTGATATACTAAATAAATACCGCTATGTGGTATACGAAAGATAACGAATATTAAGTCCGAGAGGTTTCCAACATGAGTATAATGAGTACAAAAGCTTTAAAAGGTGAAATATCAGTGCCTGGTGACAAATCCATATCACACAGAGCTGTAATGTTTGGCTCCTTAGCACTAGGTAAAACAAGGATATCCCATTTTCTGCAAGGAGCAGATTGCTTATCAACCATCAGCTGCTTTCGACAAATGGGTGTTGAAATTGAAAATAATCCCCTAACTAGTACTGTAACCATTCAGGGAAATGGTCTTCATGGATTAAAAAAACCTATTAAAACTCTTGATGCCGGTAATAGTGGCACTACCATTCGATTGATGTCTGGTATTTTAAGCGGCCAAAACTTCTCATGCGAAATAACCGGCGATGCATCTATTCAAAAGCGCCCAATGAATCGAGTGATAACTCCTTTGACACAAATGGGCGCCAATATAACGAGTATAACAGATAATGGTTTAGCTCCCTTACATATAGAAGGAAATACTTCACTATCTGCTATAAACTATACTTCTTTGGTGGCTTCCGCTCAAGTGAAATCTGCTATTTTACTAGCTGGACTATATGCAAATGGTAATACTGCTGTAACAGAACCCTTTGTATCCAGAAATCACACAGAAGTCATGCTAAGAAAATATGGGGCTAAGGTTTATGCCAATGATACAACTGCCACTATAGAGCCAAATCCTTCACTAATTGGTACAGACATAACTGTACCAGGTGATATATCTTCTGCTGCGTATTTTATTGCTGCCGGACTATTAGTTCCAGGATCAGAGCTACTGCTTAAAAATGTTGGTATCAACCCTACAAGGGATGGCATCCTAAAAGTAGCAGAACTTATGGGCGCTAAACTAGAAATTACAAACATACGAGATACGGCTACTGAGGCGACTGCTGACATCATAGTTAAGTCTTCTTCACTCTATGGAACCACCATAAGTGGAAGCCTTATTCCAAGACTCATCGATGAATTACCTATTATAGCTGTTATGGCTTGCTTTGCAAATGGCACAACTATTATATCTGATGCACAAGAGCTTAAGGTGAAAGAATCCAATCGTATTGATGTCATGGTTTCAAACCTTACAAAAATGGGTGCTGATGTCATTGCAACAGAGGATGGCATGATCATACATGGTGGAAGACCTTTAAAAGGTGTAACCATTGACAGCAAAGCAGACCATAGAATTGCAATGTCCTTTGCCATAGCAGGCCTTCTTAGTGAAGGAGAAGTAATAATAGAGGGAAAGGATTGTGTTGATATTTCCTATCCTACATTCTTTGAAGATTTAAATGGGTTGATTACAAACTAATACATCAAAAATAAGATTTACATATATAAAGATTAAGTAAACTAACAAAATACGATTTTAGAATAAAAGTGAATTGATTAAGTAACTACAAAAATAGCATTTGATTGATATCCTTCTAAGAACATTAATTCTTATCTAGATATCAATCAAATGCTATTTTTACTGACGTTTATAATATTGGCTATGTGTCATACTCACATTTTTTAAGAGTCTTAAGCGAATAAATATAAGCCAACTGCCCTAATCATTATGGAGTAATAAACATTGCATCACCAAAGCTAAAGAAACGATATCTTTCTTTTACTGCTTCTTCGTATGCATGAATTACCCTGTCTCTATTAGCCAGCGCCGACACTAACATAATCAGAGTAGATTCTGGTAAATGGAAATTTGTAATTAACCCATCTAATACTTTAAATTGATACCCAGGATATATAAAGATTTCTGTATCTCCACTACCAGGTTTTACAAAGCCCATCTCATCTCCTGCTGACTCAACAGTTCGACAGCTTGTAGTTCCCACGCATATAATTCTACCACCATTTTTCTTCGCATGATTGATCTTATCTGCTTCTTCCTTATCAATTTGATAAAATTCAGAATGCATATGATGCTCTAATATATTCTCTGCTTTCACTGGTCGAAATGTACCAAGTCCAACATGAAGTGTAACATTGGCAATGGTAACGCCCATACTCTCAATTGCTTCTAACAATTCCTTTGTAAAGTGTAAGCCAGCAGTTGGTGCAGCAGCGCTCCCTTCATGCTTTGCATAAACAGTTTGATAACGATTCTTATCCTCCAGTGCATGGGTAATATATGGAGGTAGCGGCATTTGACCTAATTGATCCAGTATTTCTTCAAATATTCCATTGTAAGTAAACTGAATCAGTCTATTTCCCTCATCAATAATATCTACAATTTCTCCAGTTAACAAGCCATCACCAAATATTATTTTATATCCAATCCTAGCTTTTTTACCCGGCTTAACCAAAGCCTCCCAAGTATCATTTTCTCCTCTCTTTAAGAGCAGTACTTCAACTCTAGCTTTCGTTCCTTCCCTCTCTCCAATTAATCTGGCAGGAATTACTTTTGTATTATTAATTACGAGACAATCTCCTTTTCTAAAATAGGAAATAACATCTTTAAATATTTTATGTTCTATATCACCAGTATTCTTATCTAACACTAGTAATCTGGAACTAGATCTATCTAAAAGTGGATCTTGTGCAATTAACTCCTCTGGTAAATCAAAATAAAACTCTTGTCTTGTCATTCGTTAACTCCAATCTGTTTCTTAGTGCTTCTATAATACCTCGATTTAATTATCAATTATTTAATTATTGATTTAATTATCAATTATTACATATTATTGATTCCTTACTTTTTTCCTTATTCGCTTCGATCATAATCATCCAAGAAGCTATATGGTACTTGCTTTTTCTGGTAACCAATCATAGTATCCAAATTAACATTATGAACACTTCTAAAGATATTCATATCAATGACATCACTTGTTTGTCTAAACTTTTTAACAAGTTCCTTCATCTCCTGTCGTTTGGACCCTATTCCATTGTCCCCTAACATACAGTTTTCGGTCAGTCTGCAGGCGCATTGTATAAAGGTTAGATTATTGTATTTTCTCCATGCAAGTATATCTGCTTCCTTCACCATATACAAAGGTCTTATTAATTCCATTCCTTCATAATTGGTACTATGAAGTTTTGGCATCATCCCTTTCATCTGGCCACTGTATAACATACTCATTAAAGTGGTTTCAATAACATCATCAAAATGATGCCCTAGCGCTATTTTATTACATCCCAAAGCCTTTGCTTGTTTATATAAGTGGCCTCTTCTCATCTTGGCACACAAATAGCAGGGAGAATCTTCTATGTTTGCAACAATTTCAAAAATATCTGATTCAAATATTTGAATTGGGATATTTAAATACTCCGCATTGTCTATAATAATCTGTCTGTTATAAGGATTATATCCAGGATCCATCACTAAAAATACCAATTCAAAATTCATTTTCCCATGCTTTTGTAACTCCTGCATACATTTGGCTAGCAGCATAGAATCTTTACCACCAGATATACAAACCGCTATTTTATCCCCTTCACTAATTAGCTTATAATCATTAACACCTGTAATAAACTTTCTCCAAATCTCTTTTCTAAATCTCTTAATGATACTTCTTTCTACATCTATATAATTTTCCATACAATTTATCCTTTACTGTATTCTATCATGCTTTAAATCATGCTTTACGCAAAGTCTATCAACACTTTGCAAGGCTCTAACACTCTTTTTCTAACTTAATCATGAAGTAATAACTTATTAAATACTTCTAAAAATTCCTTGATTTCATCCTTACTAGTCAAGTGGCTTAGACTAATTCTTAAGGTTTGCAAAGCCAATTTCTTATCTTTTATAATTGCAAATACAGGCTTTGACACAGTATTTGGGGCACAACAAGCAGATTTTGTGGCAACATATATTCCATATGTATCAAGTTCTTGGGCAAATTTATTGGTATTCACACCCTTCATACTAATATTAAGAATATAAGGAGACGAATCCTCTGGAGAGATGATCACAATATCTTTATATCCTTGAAAAGAATGTCTTAACAACCCATTTAATTCTCTTACATAAGATAGATTCTCCTCTAAACGCTCCATAGCCAAAGAAAGTGCTTCCTCTAAGGCTGCAGCAAGTCCAAGTGCTGGTGTCCCACTTCTAAAAGAAGTAGTACTTAATCCACCATGAATAAGTGACTCCATCATAAGTGTATCTTTTTTGATTAAAACACCGCTTCCATTGATTCCATAAAATTTATGAGCAGAAAATGTCATTAAATCAATCCCATCAAAACACACTGGAACTTTCCCTACGGCTTGGGTTGCATCTACATGCAAATAGCAATGTTTTTTCTCATGTACAATCTTACTAATTTCTTGAATTGGTTGGAGGGTTCCTACTTCACTGTCTACATAACACACAGATACTAAAATCGTATCTTCTCTTATCAATTCTTTCAAATGTTCCAAATCAACTTTGCCGCTACTTGTTATATTAACAAAATCCACTTCATAACCTTGATTCTTTAATGCCGTCACAGGACCAGTAACAGAAGCATGTTCTAAGAATGTAGTAATGATATGTTTCCCATAACGTTTATATGATTCAGCAATTCCTTTTATAGCCATATTATTTGATTCACTAGCGCCTGACGTATAGATAATTTCATCTTTTTTTACGCCTAATATATCAGCAATCCTTTGGGTAGTTTGAAGCATTTTTTCCCTGGCCATATCCCCTAAAGTGTGTGGCGAATTAGGATTTCCAAAGTAATCAAGTGTAATTTTATGAAAAGTGTCCAAAACACGTTTGTCCACTGGAGTATTTGCTGCATAATCTAAATAAATCATGTAATTCCTCACTTTTCTTTCATTCCAAAGTAACCAGTACCATTATACTCTATACAAAGAAACTATTCAAATAAAAAAGTTGGCAATAGATGATCAAATGTAACTATTCAGCCATATTATACTAGGCGTCACTAAAAAGTCCTATTTAGTGTAAATAAAAAAACTGCTGTCAGATTGATAAAACCAATCCACAGCAGTAAAGATTTAATTTATACACTTACCTTTTTATCAAGCATCCAAGCCGTACCGACATAAGTAATAACTGTAAAGCATACCAGGTATAGCACTTGAAGCACTAATAATAAAGTTAAGTTTTCATTTATATCAACAAACTTCAAAGTTTTATCTGTTATGAACTGGATGATAAAGTTAATAAATAGAAAAATGACAAAGCTCACTAACCCTTTGAACCTTTTATTCGCTAAAAAAGTTGTGCTTAATGTTATGGAAAAGAAAGCTACAGTTACTGTATTTAACCATGACATTATCATTACAAGGATGAATAAGACGATATAGGAATATTTTATCTCAATATTATATAATTGAGATAACATATTAAGTATAAGTTCTTTTATTTGTGCAATGCTTGAGAATTTTGCCACTAAAATCCCCCCATTTACTGCATAAATCGCTGCAAATGCTACCCCTGCTAATACAATTTGAATTGCAGCATAAAATACCTTGGCTCCTACAATACTATATGTCGTATTCGGAGTTAAAAATAGCATATAACTTTGCTTTTGTTTTAAATCTGTATTAAAGGTAATAATTGCTTCAAATGCTAAGTAAAAAAAGGCTCCAAAAGTAAATAAAAATAAAACACCCATTGAATTAGCTACGATTCCATCCTTGTTAAGTCCGATACCAATTAAGAAGAACACTTCTATAAGTGCTAAAACAGCCACGATTACTAATTTTGAAAAAAACTGTTTTTTAAATTCATACTTTATCAATTTAAACATGATTACATCCCTCCCTTAAGCATATATTTCTTTATAAATTTCAACAATTGACTTGCCATGTGAAGCTCTCAAAGTCTCTGCTTCCCCTTGTAAAACCACATTGCCCTGTTTCATGAACACAGCACTATCAATGATCTTTTCCATTTCATCTACAAGGTGACTAGATATAAGAATAGATGTATCTGGTCTTGAAGCTTCAATTATTGTTGTAATGATTCTATCTCTAGAAATAATATCTATTCCATTTAGAGGTTCATCTAACATATAGAATTCCGCTTTTCTCGAAAGTGTCGCTGCAATTTTTAATTTCGCTGCAAGACCTGACGATAACGACTTTGCTTTTTCTTTTTTTGATAAATCCATTCTTGATAAAAGCTCTTCATATCTGTTTTCATCAAAGTCTTCAAAGAAATCCTTGTAATATTTTCCAACATCATCAATACTCATATAGTTGTAAAAGAAGGGTTCTGTTGACATATAAGCAATTCTTTTCTTTGATTCTACACCAATATTTTCACCCTTGTAAGTAATGCTTCCACTATTAGGTTTTACAAGTCCTGCTGCAACCTTCATAAATGTTGTTTTTCCACTACCATTAGGACCTAATAAGGCATAAACTCTTCCTAGCTCAAAATCTAGATCCACATTATCTAATGCGGTTTTATTCATATACTTCTTAACTAAACCATTGGCTTTTAACATTTTTCTACACTCCTACTCTATTTTTTATATTCATATTTCTCTTCGATAAATGCTATTACTTCTTCTTTCTCAAACTTAAGCTCTGTCATCCCTGCTACAAAATTAGATAACAAAGACTCTGCCATTTCCATTCTGATTTCCTTTAGTCTTTTTTCATCTTCTGTTACAAAAGTACCAAGTCCTCTCTTGGTAAAACATATACCTTCTGCTTCCATTTCTTTATATATTCGATTTGCTGTATTAGGATTAATCTGATATGTTAGTGCCAATTCTCTGCCTGATGGAAGTTTATCTCCTAGTCCAAGAACACCATGAATCATATCCTTCTTTAACTCTTTTATAACCTGTAAATATATGGGTATATTATTATCAAACTCCATAGTTTATGACTGCCGTTGCCAAAAATCTATAAAAATCTATAAATCTTGTTTCATTCCTTTTTCAATGTGTTCTATTTTGATAACTATAAATAATTATCTACTTTAGTTTGTATAACACTCCAAAGGCGTAAATTCGGATACAACGAATCCTACATATTAACTTAGTCTTTTAGGTAGCCTTAAGCTAATTTATATCTTGAAAGATTAATACTTGCGTTTAAATCTCTGTCAATAATAAACCCACATTCACAGTTGTAAACTCTATCTTTAAGTTTTAAATCTTTCTTGATATTTCCACATAGGCTACAAGTTTTTGATGACGGATAAAATCTATCAGCTACTACTAGCTCAATCCCTCTAAATTTAGATTTATATTCTAATTGTCGTCTAAGTTCATAGAAATATTGCTTTCTTATACTATCTGATAAATGCTTATTTTTCATCATTCCTTTAACATTCAAATCTTCAATCACTATTTTGCAAGGTTTGGTTTTCACTATGCTAGTAGTCGTTTGATGAATGTAATTGTTTCTTATATTTGC
>JBKEAO010000071.1:0-3815 GCA_047972335.1 Anaerocolumna sp.
CTTGATGACATTCATGCTTACAATAATGGAAATACAGGTATTCAATTAAGTAGATTTAAAACTACAGATACTTATGAAGATTGGCCTGCTAATAACTTGGTTTTAAACTGTACCTCTTACGGTAATGCTGATAAGGGTTATGAAGATGCAGATGGATTTGCAGCTAAGTTAACCATTGGTGATGGCAATGTATTTGACGGATGTATTGCTTATAACAATGCAGATGATGGATGGGATTTATTTGCAAAACCGGAAACTGGTCCAATTGGTAATGTAGTGATCAAAAACAGTGTTGCTTTTCGTAATGGTTATTTACTTGATGGTACCAAGGCTGGTAACGGTAATGGGTTTAAATTAGGCGGAAGCAGTATTACAGGAAAGCATGAATTGATCAACTGTATTGCATTTGATAATAAGGCAAAGGGCATAGATTCCAATAGTGGTCCAGATGTTATCGTTAAGAATGCAATTTCCTTTAATAATGAATCTTATAATGTAGCCCTATATACAAGCGATGCAAAAAATACAGATTTTTCTGCGCAAGGAATTATTTCATACAAGACCTTATATAAAGCTATCGCTGAACAAATCAAAACCACAGGTTCTCAAGATACAACAAAAATTTATGGTGCTACAAATTATTATTGGGATGCAGCGAGTGAAACAGCTTTTAATACATCCAATCAAACTGTATCAGAGGATTGGTTTGTAAGTTTAGATACCACAAAACCTACCACAAAGATAACAAGAAATGTAGATGGTACCATAAATATGAATGGTCTGCTTGAATTAACAGACAAGGCACCATCAAATGCAGGGGCTAGAATGACTGGTACACCTTCTGCTGAAATTGACGCAGATATTGAGGAAGGTGTGAAACCAACACCTACCATACCAACACCAACACCAGTAATACCGACACCAACTATTCCAACAATTGATCCAGAAGAAATTATCCACATAGAATTATCAGTTGATGAGAAGGGTAATGTTGTTTGGTCTAAGGTAAATGAAACCATAGAAGAAAGTTTAGAGGCATTAAACGAACTTGAAAATGCGTCTGAATTAAGGCTTTCCATTGAAATTGACATGAATCAGTTTACAAAGTTATCAAGTGAACTTCTTGAAACCATTCAAGGGAAAAATGTAACTATCACTTTAGTATTGGATTATGGAGTGAAGTGGACAATTCATGGTAAAGACGTAACGAAAGATGAATTCAAAGAGATTGACCTTGGTGTAAAACTGAACACAACTACAGTTCCAAACAAAGCAATTACGCAGTTGATTGGTGCCACTAGTCAGAATAATTTGGGTCAGATTTCATTGGCTCATAATGGAGACTTCGGGTTTAAGGCACAGCTAACCCTTGACTTAAGCAAACTATTAAAAGAAAGTGATAATTATACGGATATAATGAAATATTTTGCTAGTATATATTATTACAATCCAAAGTCTGGTAGCTTATCTCTTCAATCTGTTAGTGAAATTACGAAAGACGGTAAAGTAACCTTTACCTTTACCCATGCTTCTGAATACCTTGTATCTGTAAGTGATAACCTTGTAATTGATGATGCAACCTATGCTGCAATCAAAGTGAATGGTGTCACTACAGGCAAAGTTGCTAAGAGATGGCGTTATGTAGGAGGAACAACTGGAAATAAAGAGAAGTTAGAAATTATTCTACCAGCTGGGCTGCAAGAAGCAGTTGATAAAGGGTTAATCACCTTTAAGGCAACCTATTATACCAGTGATAAAAAGATTGCTGTAGTATCAAAAGACGGTATGATTACGGCCCTTACACCAGGTACTGTAACTGTGAAAACAAAGCTTACAATAGGTGGGAAATCCTTCGTATTTACAACACAAGTAATCGTTAAAAAGGCCTTCATTAAGTTTGTTAAGAGTTCTAAAGAGGTTGCATTAGGACACAAGGCAACTTTTGAAGTGGCATTATACGGTTATTCTGCAAAAGACATCATGTGGTTTACAAAGAAGAAAAACATTGCTGTTGTATACAAGAACCATGGTAAAGTAGTAGCATTAGTAACTGGTAAGTCACTAGGAACAGAGGATGTTTACGCAAGAGTAGTAGATGGTAAAGGAAACTATGTCTATGGTAAAACTACCGTTACTGTGGTAAAGGGTAAATAAATTTTCTTATTATGAAATGAATGAAAAGGGAGCAAGTGAAAACTTGCTCCCTTTCATGGTCTTATCTTAATAATATATTGTATAATATGTCGTAACCAATAAAAAAAAACAACATATTATAATATTATATTCAAACTTAGTACAAAATAAGTTACCCCGTATTAAATTTCCTTTTATCGCTTTCGTATCTTCCATATATTTCACTTATAAGATAGAGTAATTAATCAATTAGTGCTGCATTTTTAGGTACGGTTTGATAAGCTTTTTTAAAAGCTCTAGAAAAAGTAGAATAGTTCTTAAAGCCGCTATTATAACAAGCCTCTGTAATGGAACTTCCGTTTAAAACTAGACTTTTAGCAAGCATCAAACGCTTTTCTGTTATATAGTTACCAATGGTATACCCCGTCTCAGACTTAAAAAAATGCATGAGATAGTATCTACTTAAGTAAAAATATTGAGCCAACCTATCAATTGTAATATCTTCGGTTAAATTCGTATTAATATATTCTAATATCTGCAGTAACTTTGTGTTACTATTCTCAGAATTCATAAAGTTCACATGATTTGATAGAGCAGTACGATTTAATTGAATCATAAATTCTAGAAATAGAATCTTTTGATACAATTCATTCGCAAAATCCTTATCGTGAAGAGAATGCACTAATTCAAGGCATACCTGATACAATTTACTTTTGTCTAAAGATGGAATCCTAAGTACGCTAGAATGTTCCTCCTTCGCCTTTTCAAAGCAGGAATTTAAATTATATGCTTCATTACAGTAATTCTTTATGAACTGGGGCAGCACATAGATTATAATTCTTTCGTATTCACTATCTTTTAAGTATGCTGCTTTATGAATTTCGCCTGCATTGACAAGTACGATATCATAAGGTTTTAATGTGTATGTTTTACCCTCAATGATATAATTAATATCACCTTTTAATAGAATGACAATTTTATTAAAGTCATGGTAATGATATTCGAAGTCTTTTCTCTTGGTATCTACAATATGAAAAATTTTAAAATCGTCGTTTAAATATCCTAATTTTTCAAAATGGTTCATCATGGCTAAAACCTTCTACCTTTCATATTTTAAATACACCCTTTATGATAGTGTACAAAGAACAGAACAAGCACAACACAGAACAAGCATAACACAGTGTAAACGCAACACAGTGCATACACAACCAGAACAAATATAATAACACACGAATAACAAAGTGTAAATATAACCCAGTGCATACACGACACAGCACAAGACAAAATCACATAATAAAATTACGTTATAAAATTACATTATGAAAGATTTTATATTCAATTATATAGCATTATATGCAATGTTTAAAGCATTATTATAATATTATAAATAAATAATGTCATATATAATTACTT
This sequence comes from Anaerocolumna sp., assembly GCA_047972335.1. GTDB lineage: Bacteria > Bacillota > Clostridia > Lachnospirales > Lachnospiraceae > Anaerocolumna. The sequence goes on from JBKEAO010000071.1 coordinate 3,547, forward strand.
TATAAAGAAAGTTATGTCATATGCTCTACTACATGTGAAAAAATGAATCCATGAAGATATTTAACAAATTAGAAAATAATTTTGTTTAAGTTATATGAGAATTGATAGGAAGAGGAGGCAGTATATGCAGATTACAGGTGTCTGGTTGCCAATAATAACTCCGTTTAAAGAGGATAAAATAGACTACGAGTCTTATAAAAATTTGATTGATTACTATACTGGCAAAGGGATTGATGGACTAATACCACTAGGAACAACAGGAGAAATAC
>JBKEAO010000133.1:0-10965 GCA_047972335.1 Anaerocolumna sp.
AAATGTATAGAGTCCTGTATTTCATATAAAAAGTACACTTGCCCACGTTTATCCAAAGCACCTTATGTTTGTAATGCTTGCACCAGCCGTAATAGTTGTTGTCTTGAAAAGACTTTTTATAGAGCCTCTATTGCTCAACGTGAATATGAAACGATACGCTCAGAATCCCGTTCAGGCTTTGCCATTTCAGAAGAAGAATTAAAACACCTTGACAGTGTTGTATCTCCTTTACTAATCCACGGTCAATCTTTGCATCACATTGCAATTTCACACCTAGATGAAGTAATGAAATCAGAGCGAACCCTTTATACCTATGTTAATAACGGTCTCATTACGGCAAGAAACATTGATATGCCTCGAACTATACGTATGCGTCCACGCAAATCTAAACCTAAGGCTCTAAAGGTTGATAAAAAATGCCGGATCGGACGCTCTTATGATGATTACAAGAAGTATTTAGAAGAGCATCCTGATGTCTCGGCTCGTCAATTGGATTCTGTAGAAGGCATCAAAGGTGGTGCCGTTCTACTAACGATACACTTTGTAAGTCAAGAATTACAACTTGCTTTTTTACGACCAGCCAATGATTCACAATCGGTTATTGATATTTTCGAGAAACTATACATAACCATACGTCCTGATGTTTTTATTGATATTTTCCCACTGCTATTAGCTGATAACGGAAGTGAGTTTTCAAATCCTAATGCCATTGAATATGACAGACAAGGGAATTTACGCACAAAAATGTTTTACTGTAATCCCAATGCACCTTACGAAAAACCGAATTGTGAAAACAATCATGAATTGATTCGTAGAATCATTCCTAAAGGTGTTGGTTTTGGAAAATATACGCAAAAACAGATTGACCTAATGATGAGTCATATCAATTCCTATGCAAGAAAATCTCTTGGAAATAAAAGTCCATATGATGTATTTGCATTTCAGTACGGCGAAGAACTTTTAGAGTTATTTAACTTAAAAAAAATACCTGCAAATGAGATTATTCTTACACCAAAACTTTTAAAGCAAAACTAACCTGTAAATAAAAAACAAACCAAGATCAGGGTAATTATGCAGCCATTAAAGTCCTCTCCAAGGGGTGGAATTTACAACTTCCGAAAAAAGACCAGTAAATTCGATTCCTTAATTGCATGCACAAAAATCTCAAAAATCTTGGTTAATGGTTATATTATAGTCCTATTTTTCACCAAATACAATCATTTAAATAATACTTCTTAGTATTATTCCAAGAGCAGTGGAATTTAATCTTGCAAAGTGGAATTTAACTTTTCAACTGACCTGATGGATTTTAGTCATAATGTTAATATTAATTAAATAAAGTATGAATACAGAGAGGTAATATATATGATGATTGAGATGGATTTAGAAGATTATCTAGAAGAAGTAAAATTTCAAATGACAGAATGGGACAAGCTAACAGATGATATGATCTTTGAATGGGAATTCAAAGCAAGAGAATGGGTGGATAAACATAATAGCAGCCGTATAAAAAAACATGGAGAGAATGTGACATTACTTCTAAAAGATGAAGATTATCCACAAACCCTTGCCAGATTGTATTACCGTGCAAAATGTGATAATTCCGAAGTAAAATACTGGAATGATTTTCAATTGTTTAAATAAATTATAACTGGAATATATTCCTTTGTTTAAATAAATCATACGTGAATATATTCAGTTATGAAACCAATTAACAGCCAGGATCCAACCTATTTATTACTTCCATATTAAATATGGGAAATAAATAGTTAAGGTCCTGGCTGTTTAGTTATACTTCTTTTTAAATTTATCAAGTCTACCTATTTCTTATTAATCTTAGAAAACTATAAAGTAGTCATAAATATTTATCTTTCTTCTCTAAAATAAGCTTCACCTAAGCTAGCAGGTGGCTGATTCTCCTGTTTGTTCCGTTTACTTGTAAGTACCAAAACAACAATTGTAACCACATAAGGAAGCATTTTGCATAGCTCTTGTGTTGCTCTACTTAAACCTGGCATATAAATGTATAAAATATAAAGTCCACCAAATAAGAAAGATCCCCAGATTGCATTGATCGGATTCCATAAAGCCAAGATAACCAGTGCAATGGCTAGCCAACCTCTATCACCAAATCCATTGTTGGTCCATGTTCCACCAAGGTACTCCATTACAAAGTATAAACCACCAAGCCCAGATATTGCTGCACCTGTAATAGTTGCTACATATTTGTATCTGCTTACATTAATACCTGCTGCATCAGCAGTCCCTGGATTTTCACCAATGGCTCTCAGGTTAAGGCCTTTTCTAGTTTTATTTAAAAAGAAAGTTAAATAAATCGCTATTACCACAGCTATATAGGTTAAAAATCCGTATGAAAATAATATCTGACCAAGAATAGGAATATTTTTTAATCCTGGTATGGTTGCTCTATAAGCAGATGCTGTAGTGGCAACTGATATCTGACCTACTCCACCAGCAAGTTTAGAAATAGATCCTCCAAAGAAGTTACCAAATCCTACACCAAAGGTTGTTAAAGCAAGACCAACTACATTTTGATTCGCACGTAATGTTATGGTTAAAAAACTATAAATAAGTCCACCGAGGGCTGCTACAAGGAGTGCAGATATAAAAGAGATCAACATTCCAATAAAGGCAACTGGATGATCTGTGCTTTTCTCGTAGAAGAAAGCTCCCATTAAACCAGCAATACCACCCATGTACATAATTCCTGGAATTCCAAGATTTAAATTACCAGATTTTTCAGTAATGATTTCACCAGAAGCACCAAATAGAATACTAATACCCTGTCCTATGGCTTTTTGGATAAACGTTAAAATCAAATCCATCTTATCTGACCTCCTTTTTCTTCTTAGACAATTCCAACTTGTAGTTAATAAAAAATTCACAGCCAATTAAAAAGAATAAAATGATACCTGTTATAATATCAGAAGCATTTTCATTCAAACCATACTGTGTTGCGATCTGAATGGAACCTTGTTGCATAAATACAAGAAATAGGGATACCACCATCATAGCCAAAGGATTAAACTTAGACATCCAGGCAACAATTATAGCTGTAAATCCTCTGCCATCTCCAGTACTTGTTGAAATGGTATGACTAGCACCACTTACAATAATGCATCCAGCAAGACCACAGATTGCACCGGAAATCATCATGGTACGAATAATAACTTTTCTTACATTAATTCCTGCATACTTTGCAGTGTTTTGGCTTTCTCCAACTACTGCAATTTCATAGCCTTGTTTACTATATTTCATATAGATAAACATACCTAACGTAACCAACAATACAATAATAATATTTAATCCATAATTGAGTCCAAAAACCTGAGGAAACCAACCTTTTTTGGATGCCGCATTAATGATACCAACCGTATTTGAACCTTTGGGATTTTCCCAAAACACAATACAAAAGGTAACGATCTGCATGGCTACATAATTAAGCATTAATGTAAATAGTGTTTCATTGGTGTTATAATAAGCCTTAAATATAGCTGGTAAAATACCCCAGAGCATTCCTGCAATACTACTCGCAATAAAGATAACAATCAGTAGTAGCCAGCCAGTCATCTTATCACCAAGGTAAATCATAATGGCAGCTGTTGCAGTTCCTCCCATTAAGATCTGTCCTTCTGCACCAATATTCCAAAACTTCATTTTAAAAGCAGGAGTTAAACCAATTGATACAATTAATAAGACCAAAGTTTCTCTTATGGTTACCCAAAGACGACGATTCTTTCCAACTGCACCATCAATAATACCTGCATATACATTGATTGGATTTTCTTTCGTAATCGCCGTAATAATAAGGGCACATACGATCAAAGAAGCCACAACTGCTACAAGACGAATAAGCCAAGCCTTTGGTTTGCTTATGCTACTTCTTTTTGTAATTCTGGCAAAGGGTTCTCTATTTGATGTGATTGTCTGTTTATTCATGCGTATTTTTCCCCTTCCCTGTTCCTGTCATCATAAGTCCAATTTCTTCCTTGGTTGCGGTTCTAGCATCTACAATACCGGTTATTTTACCGCTATTTAACACCATAATCCTATCGCATAATTCCAATAATACATCCAAATCTTCACCAACACAGATAACTGAAACGCCCTTTTGCTTTTGGCTATTTAAAAGGTTATAGATGGTGTAAGAAGAATTAATATCTAGTCCACGTACTGGATATGCAACTAAGAGTACATTGGGATTCGCTGCTATTTCACGTCCTAGAAGTACCTTTTGTACATTACCTCCAGACAATTTACGAATTGGCGTATCCACACCTGGTGTTACAACATCTAACTTTTCCACGATTTCCATGGCCAAATCTTTTGGTTTCTTTCGATCTGCAATAAAATGCTTTCCTTCATTGTAACTTCTAAGCATCATATTATCTGTCAAATCCATGGAGCCAACAAGTCCCATACCAAGTCTATCCTCTGGCACAAATGCAAAATTAATCTTAAGGTTTCGTATATCTGCAGCCTTCATATCAGATATCTTTTTCACATCACCTTCTGGTGTATAGTAAAGTATTTCACCGCTTTCTATATCCTGAAGTCCTGCAATGGATTCTAATAATTCCTTTTGTCCACTACCGGCAATTCCTGCTATCCCTAAAATTTCTCCACTATATGCAGTAAAAGAAGCTTCTTTTAACACCTTAAGGCCTTCTTTATTCTTACATGTAATACCACGCATTTCAATACGTCTTTCAGGTTTTACAGGTTCTGTTCTGTCAATGTCTAATTCTACTTTCTCACCAACCATCATTTCTGTGAGAGAATCCACTGTTGCATCTTTTGTTTCCACCGTGCCAATATATTTTCCTTTTCTTAATACAGCAACACGATCTGATAACTCTAATACTTCATTTAATTTATGTGTAATAATAATGATAGATTTGCCAGCTTTTCGCATATTTTTAAGTACATCGAATAATTTCTTTGTTTCTTGTGGTGTTAAAACCGCTGTGGGCTCATCTAGTATTAATATATCAGCACCACGATATAACACCTTAAGAATTTCAACTGTCTGTTTTTGTGAAACAGACATGGAATAAATTTTAGTAGCTGGATTTAAGTCAAAACCATATTGGTTGGTGAGCCGTTCAATGTCTTTTATTACACTATTCATTTTCAAACGTTCTTCACCCTTTAGGCCTAGTATGATATTTTCAGCTGCAGTTAAAATATTGATTAATTTAAAGTGCTGATGAATCATTCCGATACCCAGATCAAATGAATCCTTAGGTGAACAGATTTTTACTTCTTTTCCGTCAACAAAAATATTACCTTCATCGGGAAAGTAAATTCCTGAAAGCATGTTCATTAACGTAGTCTTTCCACTACCATTCTCTCCAAGGATGGATAAAATTTCACCTTTCCTTACTGACAAATTGACATTGTCATTTGCCACGACTTCACCAAATCGTTTCGTAACATTTCTTAGCTCAATTGCATTTTTCTGTTCCACTTAAAATCCTCCTATACCAAAATTAACGGAACTGCTCTCTATCACAACAAATACTTCTTGAACATTTTGTTAAAATTCAATGGTTTGTCGTGACAGTATGCAGTTCCGTACAAGATTTTTTCCAGCTTGTATATTATTTATTTATAATTAGTTAGCAGTTAATTCCGTAATTCCATCAATTCTTAAATCAAAAGCAGGTGCTGAGATTAATTCTGATTCATGGAAATATCCATCACTTACGTAATCTGCATATTTTGCATAATCAGCATTTGATGCAATCAAATCATCGATTGAAGATCCGCCTACAGTAAATGTAGTAGTATCAAATACGTGAAGTGTTCCGTTCTTTAAAGCATCTTCAACTTCTGCTACTTTTTCTACTGTTCCAGCAGCAACTACAGTTTCATTTAAAGCTGAAATACCTACTGCATTATCAACAAATCCTTGGCACCAGTCAGTAGAAATTGCTGTTCCATCAATAATACTCTTAACAGCGTATGTATAATAAGGACCCCAGTTAATAGTTGCTGATGTTAATGCAGAATTTGGTGCTACAGAAGTCATATCTACGTTATATCCAACAATAGGTACACCAGCTGTTTCACAAGCTGTAGGAGCACCTGTTGTATCAGCATGCTGACTGATTAAAACACAACCATTTGCAATTAACTGTGTAGCAACTTCGCTTTCAACTGCCATATCAGCCCAGCTATTTGTGTATTGTACTTCCATAGTTACAGAAGGGCATACACTTTTCGCTCCAAGGTAGAAAGATGTGTATCCAGAAACAACTTCTGCATATGGATATGCACCAACATAACCCATTTTTGCTTGTTCTGCAGTAATTTTTCCACTTTCAATCATTTCATTTAATTTAAGACCAGCTACTACACCAGATACAAAACGAGATTCATATACTGCTGTAAAATAGTTATGCATATTAGCTAAACCAGTGGAAGCAGCTTGATAACCTGTTGCATGGCAAAATTGTACTTCTGGGAATTCATTAGCAGCCTGAATCATATAATCTTCATGTCCAAAGCTGTTAGCAAATATAATATTACATCCTTGTTCAGCTAAGTCAACCACTGCGTCATATGCAGCTTCATCTTCACCGATGTTTGTTTTTGCAATCACTTGATCTTTTGATAAACCAAGAGTTTCTATCATTTGTTCAATACCTGCCATATGAGATGCAGTGTACCCTTCGTTTTCATCACCAATGTAGATGATACCAACTTTAACGTTTGATCCTTCGCTTGCTGCTTCAGTAGGTTCAGTTGTTGTTCCTTCGTTTGCTGTCTCAGTAGGTTTAGTAGTTGCCCCCTCATTTCCTGTTTCTTTAGATGTTGAACTACATCCTGTTGCCAGTCCAAGAATTAAACTTAAGACTAATAATACGCGAAATACTTTTTTCATCATAAATCCTCCTATAAAATTATTCATAAAGTTTTGGCTAATCTATACACTAATGCCAGGGCATACCCTATAGCAAATGTAACATATTTTGGTTTTCAATTTTTTAAAAATCTTTTTAATATATTTTTATCATATTGTTAATCAATTATAAAAAAAGCTGTATGTCTAAAATCTACATACAACTTCTTCGTTGTGGATTTTAGAAACATTACCTAGTATAGGCATCAAAGGCTTTAAAGTCAATGATTTTGCCTGAATTCACGTTAGTAACATTTCTTATTGGATTTATTAGTATTGCTTATTAATATATATATTAACACCATTAATCTAATATATAAATACAGCTTATAAGTTAGGACGAGAAAATAATTCTTTTTAGATGATGTATGTTGGGTTAAATAAAAAAAATAGAGTTATGAGAAATTCCTCATAGCCCCGTTGCTTTTAATGAATCTCATCATAGCACATTTGTTTTGATTAGTCAATCTATAATATTTCATTTTCTAATGATTTCTATAATGTTGCATTTTCTAATGATTTTTTTCTAATTCAGTAATCTAGCCATTTTACTGATTCTCTGTCACTATTTAGTCATATATATTATGTGTCACTAAATAGTCACTATTTAGTATGTTGATGAATTAAGAGGTATCTAGTCAGACACAAACAATTTACTTGCCCTATCCATATCTTTCGCTTATAATAATTAATCGATGGATGAAATTTATGTTTCACCAAAACTTAGTAATATAACAACTAGAGCTTTATAGAAAGATCATCTTTATATTTGATTATTTTAATATATTAAAGTTATTAACTAGGAAGTTTAAATAAAAAATGCGAGGTTACTATGGATCATATTGATGTGAAAATATTAAATATATTACAGGGCAATGCAAGGGCTCCACTTAAGGTCATTGCTGACCAAGTGTACCTATCTTCTCCTGCAGTGGCTGCAAGAATTAGTAGATTAGAAAATGAGGGAATTATAAAAGGGTATCACACAGAGATTAACTGGTTAAAATTAGGGTTTCACATCACTGCTTTTATTAATTTAGAGGTAGAGCCTATACAAAAATCTGAATTTTATCCATTTATTAAGAGTTGTCCTAATGTAATTGAATGTAATTGTGTAACGGGTCACTTTGCCATGTTATTAAAGGTATGTTTTCCAAGTACTATGGAATTGGATACTTTCATAGGACAAATTCAAAGGTTTGGAAGAACAAGTACGCAAATTGTTTTCTCTTCAGCTGTTGAACACAGGGGCGTACAAGATTATCAAATTAATGATAATTCATTACATACTACAACTTAATTGTTTCATTCACAACTTGAACTAATTTCATCATTCACAATTCGAACTAATTTCATTGACTCTTTCACCATTAAGACTGAATCACAAATATCTTATGAAACAATTACCGGGCGTCAGTAATTTATTGACACCCAGTAATTATGCTTGTAATTATATTAGAATAACTGCACGCTCCCTCTTAGCATTGAAATTTATCTCCAATTAAAAAGTAAAACTGCTAGAACTATCCATATCTTAATACGATCTTGTTAGTAATTTATAAACTATCTTACTGCATTTTTCCAAATCTTCTACATGGGTATATTCATTGGTTGAGTGTACTTCATTCATTCCACATGCTATCACAATTCCTTTGATACCATTTTTTACAAAATTATTATTGTCACTCCCTCCAAAGGTTTTAACAAAATTAACCGGTATATCTAATTCCACACATGCTTTTTCATATCTTCTTACAACCCTATGATTTCTATCAATATCATAGGCAATACAGCCAAATGAGGTTTCAACTTCAACCCTTCCCATGTATTCTGCTGCTGCCTTATAGATGGCTTCTTTGATTTCTTCCATATGTCTAAGGGCACCTTCATGATCTAGGCATCTGACTTCTCCACTTATAATACAATGCTTTGGTATTATATTTTTTGCCAGACCCCCTTCAATTGTTCCTATATTTACTGTAGTCTCATGGTTTATTCTACCCTGTTTTATAGATGTAATAGCCTGGGCCGCCATGGATATGGCATGAATTCCTGTCTCTGGTGCAAATCCTGCATGGGCGGCCTTACCTATAAATTTAGCAGTAAAAGACACTAAGGTTGGCGCCTGTATGGCCGCGGTTCCAATTGGTCCACTTAAATCAAGAACATAGGCTTCCTTGGCTTTTATCCTACTATAATCAAAGACTTCACTACCTCTTATATAAACTTCCTCTGCAATAGGAAATAAAACTTCAATGCTTCTGTGCTTTATGCCTTGCTCTCTTATGGATCGTATTGCTTCTAAAATGGATACAACACCTGATAAATCATCTGCTCCAAGTATTGTGTTTCCTTCACTGGTAATACGCCCATCCTCTTGTAGGACTGCCCTCTTAGATAGACCTGGTTCTACTGTATCCATATGTGCGGATAGTAGAATTGGTTCTCCTTCTAATTCACCTGGTAAATAGCCATATACATTTCCTGCATTCCCATGATATATTTCTCCTGCATCGTCTTCATACACTGTAAATCCTAATTCCTTTAAGTATGCTTTTAGTACATCTGCCATTTTTCTTTCTTTAAATGAAACAGAATCTATGGCAACGAGTTTGAAAAATTCATTTACTAATCGATCTCTATTTATCATACCAATCACTCCTATAATAATTTAATTCCTTTTTAGTTGATAAGTGTCTCAACACTATCTATTTTGAATGTAACACGAAACGAATCTGACTGCAAGAGATTCATTTTGTCAAAGCAGATATATCCATTTCACTTCCCTCAGCTCATATCCTAATCACCTGAAATTAGTTAAAAAATCCGGGTTTACACGTTGGTAAGACCCGGATTTTTCTTATACATATACGCTCACAAATACATTAGGAGGTATTTCATATAGAATTAAGTTATGTAAGCTGATCAGATTGATTGTGTAAAGTTTTAGTTATTCAGAAAAAATAACATCATCAGGATTTGTATCAGGGCTAAAATGGGATGCTAATTCTGCATCGTATGCTTCCTGGAAAAATCCCTCCTTTGTTAATGTATCAACTTCTGTGTTTAGCCACTCTAAAAGATCCTGATCATCTTTATTTACAGCAGGTGCAATGGTATCTTGGCTTCCGATATTACCATCTACAATTTTAAATCCAGGATTTTCATAGGACCATGCAAATAACAAGGTGTTGTCGTGGGCTAGTGCATCCCCTCTTCCGTCTACAAGTGCTTGGAAGGTTTCTGTATTCTCTTCATAAGATACCAGCTTGATATCAGGGTGATTCTCTGTAAAATATAATTCTGCAGTTGTACCTTTATTCACCAATAATGTCTTACCTTTTAAATCTTCTATAGATGTAATAGCACTTCCCTCAGGGGCAACGACACCCAAAGCAACCTTCATATAAGGGTTGGCAAAATCTACTTGTTCTTTTCGTTCCTCTGTTACTGTAAAGTTAGCTAATACAATATCTACTTTTTTAGATTTTAAATATTCAACACGGTTAGCTGCTTCTAAAGTAACAAATTCCACCTTAGACTCATCTCCTAACAAATCCTTTGCAATTCTATGTCCTAAGTAAATATCATAACCTGTGTTACTTCCATCTTCTGCAATATAGCCAAAAGGTGGCTTATCTCCAAATACGCCAATTACAACTTTATCTGCTTCTTTTATTGCATCAATCTTTGTAGCAGATGAATCTTTGTCTGCTTTTTGGCAACCCATTAACCCCATTGCAAAAGCAAAAACAACTAATAAAAACGTAAAACTTCTCTTCCTCATGTTCATAATAATCTCCATTCCGCCGCCAAGCGGCGGCACAAATAGTAATGAAAGATTTTCAAACCCTTTACCCTATGAGATAATAACTTCAAGAAGCTACACTACAAAGCACGGGAGGAGGAGTTGTAAATTCTTTCTTGTTTTAGACAGCATAATAATCAGTGTAAGTTCTGCCTTTTCAAGCACAAATAAGTGGCTCTATAAGACCGTACACTAAGAATTGTTTTAACGCCTTGGTTAAATTGTGTGG
>JBKEAO010000063.1:0-59340 GCA_047972335.1 Anaerocolumna sp.
GACTTCACCTTCAGCTGAGATTGCTGAAGCAAAGTGGTTAAGTTTAGCAATATCAATGCCAACATAAATCATGAGGTTGTACCTCCCTTTCTAAAGGTCTGATACCGTGATATCCACCAGCGATTATCATCGTAGACTTGATTGAAATAAGTACTCTAAATGAAACTTGGTACATCCAGCTAATAAACAATTTAGGTAAAGGTAGCGGCAATACACTCCAGTTAAGTAGTCAAAGCTACAGGGAAAAATTAAAAGTCCACAGTATCTAAATGTATTATAACCACGATATCAAAAAGAAAGGAAAATATGATGTTTTGCTAATATAAACATCATACAAGTTTTAAAATGGAAAAAAAATTAAGTAAAAATGATCTATGCTGGTGTGGAAGTGGTAAAAAATATAAGTTTTGCCATGGAGCATTTGATGATAAAGTTGCTGAATATGCAAGAGCGGGACACATTGTTCCACCAAGAAAAATCATAAAAACACCTGTTCAAATTGATAAGATCAAAGAAAGTTGTAAAATAAATATAGCTATACTAGATTATGTTAGTGAGCATATTAAGGTAGGAATGAATACAGAAGAAATTGACCAACTAGTTTTTAATAAAACGAAAGAATTGGGTGGTATTCCTGCTCCTTTAGGTTATAATGGTTTTCCCAAAAGCGTGTGTACGTCAATTAATGAACAGGTATGCCATGGTATTCCATCTGAAGAGGTGGTACTAAAAGAAGGAGATATTATTAACGTTGATATTTCTACTATATACAACGGATACTTTTCTGACTCTTCAAGAATGTTCTTAATTGGAGAGGTAAGCAATGAAAAAAGGCGTCTTGTTGAAGTAGTAAAAGAATGCGTAGAACTTGGTCTTAAGGAAGTAAAACCATGGGGGTTTTTAGGTGATGTTGGTCATGCCGTTCATGAACATGCTAAGAAGAATGGATATAGTGTTGTAAGGGAAATTGGTGGTCATGGAGTGGGGCTTGAATTTCATGAAGAGCCCTGGGTAAGTTATGTAAGTAAAAAAGGAACCGGTATGCTCTTAGTACCAGGGATGATATTTACCATTGAACCTATGGTTAATATGGGAAGCGATACTATTTATATTGATGAAGTAGATGAGTGGCAGGTTTACACAGAGGATGGGGCACCTTCTGCACAGTGGGAAGTCATGGTTTTAGTTACCGAGACGGGATACGAGGTACTCGCTTACTAAATCTAGATACATTTTTTTATAACAATGATATCCTTTTAAAAATAAAATTCTTTTCAAAATAAAACCTTCAAAATAAAACCATTTTAAGGAATAAAATTAAACTTTTAAATAAAGGAATAAAATTAATCCTTTAAATAATTTGACAAATACTTTTTCTTATGTTATTCTATCCTGAAATTACCAAATGGGAGAAAAAGCATGATTAAAACAATTATTATTTACATTATGAATCATCTAGCAGTCGGACATTTCCACATGTAGCACATTGTGCATAGATACATGTGAAATGTTTGTTTTGTGTCTATGCGGATGAATGGTGTAAAGTAAATAATGATTTCCACACATATATAAACCGCATTGTATATATCTTCTTATTTATAAACATAGGAGAGAATTACAAAGCGGTTTTATTTTATATATGGGTATCTTGTGGATCAAAATACGATTTCAAACATCTGGGAAGAGACATTTGTAAAACAAAATATATTTCAAGCATCTGGAAATAGGCATTTGTAAAGCAATTAGGATAAAGTAAGAAACGAATAAGTTTGCAAGTGTCCAATCATTAGAGGGAGGATATGATATGGTAGCTATTGAAGTTAAGGAATTATCTAAAACCTTCAGGGTTAAGGTAAAAGAACAAGGATTAAAGGGAAGCATCAAATCAATGATTGCTCCAACCTACAAAACAATTGAAGCAGTCAAAGATATTAACTTTCAAGTTGAAGAGGGAGAAGTTCTTGCATTTATTGGCCCTAACGGGGCAGGAAAAAGCACCACGATTAAGATGCTCACTGGTATTTTGTATCCGGATGAAGGAAAAATATCCTGTCTTTGCAAGAATCCTGCTAAGGAAAGAAAAAGTTTATCTTATAAGATTGGTACTGTATTTGGCCAGAAGGAACAACTTTGGATGCATCTAACACCCTATGATAATTTTAAGTTTTTTGGCGCCATATATGATCTTTCTAATTATGAGATAGAGGAAAGAATAGAAGAATTAAGTGAAACCTTTCAGTTGAAGGATTTTATTAATACACCAGTGAGAAATCTTTCACTAGGGCAAAGAATTCGCTGTGAGATTGTTGCTTCTTTGATTCATAGACCAAAGATACTTTTTTTAGATGAACCAACAATTGGTCTTGATCCGGTTGTAAAAGAGAATATAAGAGAGTTAATTAAGAAAATGAACAAAGAATATAAGACTACCATCTTTTTAACTAGCCATGATATCGGCGATATAGAAAAGCTATGCAAACGCATTATTATTGTCAATCATGGTAGGATTGTTTTAGATGATTCTATGGCAAATATTAAGAGTAATTATTTAAATAAAAAAATAGTGGAAGTTAAGTTAAAGAATCAGCAAGAATTTATTCCAAGAAAAGGGATAACTATAATCAAAAATAAAGGTGAGACAATAAAGTTTGAAATCGATACTTCCGAATGTAAAATTCATGACGTGCTACATAGTATGGATGGAGAAAATGTTAATGATATTACCATCTCAAATATACCCTTAGAACAGATTATTACTCAAGTATATAAAAGTGTCTAGGAGGGAGGCGTATAACATGAGAAAATACATTTATATATACAAGGCTACTTTAATGGAGAATCTTCAATATGTTGGAAATATTATAATGGGTTTTCTAAGCTTTATCGTAATGATATCAATATTTATGCATTTGTGGGAGTATATGTATGCTAGTGGTGAGAATCTAATAGGTGGATATACGAAAGAACAGATGATATGGTACGTCATTTTAACAGAGATGATATGGTTTGGTACAAGAAACAAAATTCTGACGACACAAATTAGTCAGGATATAAAAAGTGGAACCATAGCGTATGGTTTGAATAAACCCTACCATTATCTACTTTATATTATTTCAAGACATTTTGGTGACATTACCATTAAGATGACTTTATATATTGGTCTTGCACTTGGTATGGGAATTGGAATGGTTGGATTGCTTCCTAAAGTTAGAATTTACCATGTAATACTTGTCATACCTATTATTTTTATGGCAATTTACATTAGTACTTTGATTCGAATTATTATTAGCATCATGTCTTTTGGGATAGAGGATTCAGGGCCATTTCATTGGATTTATGATAAATTAATATTAGTATTAGGCACGTTATTTCCAGTAGAAGTTTTTCCTGTTTGGTTAAAACCATTCATCATCTTTTCTCCAATATTTGTTGTTACTTATGGTCCTGCAAGGTTAATTATCCAATTTTCTTTCGTGTTATATGTTAAGGTTCTTGGGGCTCAATTATTACACATAATATTTTTAAGCTTTGCTTTGTGGATTCTATATAGGAAAGGAGTGAAGAAATTAAATGTTAATGGAGGCTAAAAATCAATTGAAAGTAATGGCCTTATCCCTCAAATATAATATCATGCGGGATATGGCTAATCGGACTACTTTTGTAACAAACATAGTATTTATGATGCTAAATAATGCGACCTTTATTATACAGTGGCAAATTTTGTTTCAATTTAAAGATGAAATCGGTGGATATAAAATAGATGAAGTACTTGTCCTTTGGGGGTTAGCAGCCAGCACATTTGGATTTTCTCACGTATTTTTTAATGGGGCACATAGATTAACCGACTTAATTATTCATGGTAAATTAGATGTATTTCTAGTTCAGCCAAAGAATGTTCTACTTAGTATAATTACCTCTGGTACTAGTACTTCAGCAATTGGAGATTTATTATATGGATATTTAATGGCTATCATATTTACAAACACACTGGGTGATATGTTTTTATTCGTATTGTTTTCTATAACTGGTGGAATTATTATGACATCCTTTGTGATTATCTTAGGAAGTTTATCTTTTTGGATTAAAAATGGTGATATGATAACATATAATTTTTATTCGGTTATGGTTAATGTGTCAACCTATCCAGATGGGATTTTTAAAGGATTTGTAAGGGGGGTCTTATTTACGGTAATTCCAACAGGTTTTGTTGTATTTTTACCAATGAAAATTATTCTACAATTTAATCTTTCCTTTATGATTGGTATTTTGTTATTTACCGTAGGGATAATTATCGTGGCATTTATGGTATTCTATAGGGGCTTAAGAAGATATTCCTCTAGCAATCTAATGGGAGCGAGGATATGATAGTAACCTAATGTAACTGGGAATATTTGTTCTAAGTTACATTAGATATCTATTCGAAGCATATGGATGAAAAGGCTAAGCTAAATAATAAATAAAGTATACTGTTTGAAGCAATTAAGTTTTAGGCTATAGTGACAGTTCTGTAGTAATATTTGAAAAAATACTTGTATGAAACTATTTTGTCGATTATAATCACAATAAGGACTAATTTCCTAGACAGAGATTCCTGCTAGGAAAACAGCAGTTAAAAATAGCAACAAAAAAATGCAATAAATAAAAGCGGTTAAAGAACATTAAATAATAAATAAAAGACTGCGAATGAAACGAATGGTTAATAGTAGATAGTTTATAATTTAAATTTAGAATGAAAAGAGGTTTTTATGTCATTAATCGGTAAATACATAGGAGATTTTCAAGTCCATGCATACTTGAATAACACATTTATAACGGTAGGAAGAGAAGATATCATTGATAAATGGTCAGTCTTTTTCTTTTATCCAGCTGATTTTACGTTTGTATGCCCTACAGAGTTAGAGGATTTATCAAACACATATCAGGATTTTTTAAATATTGGTTGCGGAGTTTATTCTGTATCTTGCGATACACATTACGTTCACAAAGCTTGGAGTGATACTTCTTCAATAATATCTAAAGTCCAATTTCCAATGTTAGCTGATCCTACTGGAACATTAGCTAGGGAATTTGGAGTAATGATTGAAAAAGAGGGTATAGCTGAAAGAGGTAGCTTTGTTATCAATCCAGAAGGAAAGATAGTTGCTTATGAAGTCACTGATGAAAATGTAGGAAGAAATGCACAAGAATTACTTAGAAAAGTCCAGGCTTGCCAGCATGTGGCGAAACATGGCAATGAAGTATGCCCTGCAAAATGGGTACCAGGTAAAGAAACATTAGTTCCTGATATTGAATTGGTGGGTAAGCTGTAAGAAGATATGTATTACATTTATGTAGGATAACACGTATAACTATTTGAGCACCCCATACCCCATATTTTTTGAGCGTAAAATTAACAGGTTGCTACAAAACAACTAGTTTTGTAGCAACCTGTCTTTTTTAAAACAATTATTTTATAGTACAAATCATCTAATTAGTAAGCAAATATCATCCTATCAAATTGAGCAGCCACTTTTTTAGATAACAAGTAGGTGTTAGTTGAGGAATCGTCATAGTAAAAAATCGCGCCATTGGTTGGGTCAGTACCAGCCAGTGCTTTTTTTGCAGCTTTTATTGCAGTTTTTGAGGCAGCTTTTTTTATATAACCATTTTTAACTGGTGAAAATTGATAATAACCTGCAGATACATGGTTGATTACCTTACTAATGGAATTTGGCCATTCTTTGCTTTGTACTCTGTTAACAACAACAGCACCAACGGATACCATAGCTTTGTAGGGCTGTCCAGTTGCTTCTGCAGTGATTAATCTAGCAAGTAAATCTAATTCAGCCTGTGTATAAGATATTTTACTTGAACTAGAGCTACTAGAACTTGATGTGGAAGAACTAGAGCTACTAGAACTTGATGAGGAAAAACTTGAAGTTGTTTTCTTCGGTTTTACACCAGGAATAATTAATTTTTGGCCAACCTTTAACGTATTATTCCATTTGTTATTGGCAGCACGTAGATTTGCCAAGCTGATTTTGTGTTTCTTTGCTATTTTATAAAGAGTATCATTGCTTTTGACAGTATATATTCTTGCGGATATTTTTAACTTTTGTCCTTTTTTTAGTGTACTACTCTTTAAATTATTTGTTTTCTTAATGGTGGAAACGGATGTCTTAAAAAGTTTACTTATCTTATATAAAGAATCTCCTTGCCTAACTTTATAAGTGGCTGCAGATACAGAAGTGGTACATATAGTAAAAGATAGTAACGCACCGATGACAAAAATCTTAAGTTTTGAAGATATTTTCATAAGTACCTCCTTGGGATTGGCGGTGTGAACGGTTAACAATTTTGTAACATTATTGTAATACATATGAAATAATTATGCCATATTAAATCATTGGAAATCTAGGAATATTGTGGTGATAGTTAGAGTAAAGGTAAAGATGAGGTTCGTGTAAAGGTAAAGATAAGGGTAGAGTAAAGACCAAAATGAGGTTCGTGTTAAGCAAAGAATAGCATGTAAGCAAATGCTATAGTAGGGGTATCCACCTGATGATAAAATTAAGTAGATGAACGAATAAATATAATGCTAGGACAAAGGTCTAAATTATGTTTTGGCTATGGCAAATATAAACACATGAATAAAGCTACAAAAATGTAGAAGTGTAATGAAGCAATAAAAACGTATAGAGGATGGATGAAGAGTTCTATGAAAAAAACGCAAAAAGAGTCTAACTAAGAGAGATTCTAAGAAGATACGTATTGAGGTAAACAGTGATAAATCTATGTATGGTAGTGAGTTTGTATAGAAAATAAAATATATGTAACAATTAGTAACTCAAACTTGACATAGCAATAACCCTATTATTTGATACAGGATTTATATGTGAAGTTTGAGTTAACTATAAATTCAAAACTAGCCAATTCTAGGGACATATTACCAAGGTAAGGGGTTCCCATCATTATCAATAAATATAGGTGCATTTAGGTCATTATATCGTTCAAATAAAGAGGCCAATTTACATGCTGTTTCGTAAGGATCTAGCATAGCATTGGCTCCACCCATATCTGTACGCATCCATCCTGGTTGAATGGTAAGGACCATGATATTGTCTTTTCTTAGATAATTGGATAATAATTTTGTACCCATATTAAGTGCCGCTTTTGACATACAATAATCAAATTCCTTTTCGCGTTTACAATCTCCAATACTGCCGCTTTCAGAGGAAATGTTAACGACTTTACCTCCATTTTTACGTAAAAGAGGTAAAAATGCTTTGGTAACTCTTATTGGACCCATAGCATTTACATCATATACAAATAAACTGTCATCTAAATTGGTATCTTCTAGGCTTTCAAAAGAGGAGTCACAATGCACACCAGCATTATTGATTAAGATATCAATATGAGCAGTCTTTTCAGCTACTACTTCTTTAGCGGTATTTACAGATGCAGTATCTCTTACTTCTATTAATACAGGAATTAATGTATCAGGATACTGTTCCATCAAATCCATAAAGGGAACTGCCTCAGTACTTCTTACCCCTGCAAATACTTTATTTCCATCTTCTAAATATTTCTTGGCTAAAAAAAATCCTAATCCTCTAGATGCCCCTGCTATAAATATGTTCTTCATTTTACCTACTTTCTTGGAATTCCTGTATTAAATTAATGGGAAAATCCTAATTATATTAATAGTTTAAAAATAGTTTTAGATATCTAAATAAGTTATTTTAAAGATATTTCTAGAAGGCTAAATTATACATGATAAATTCAGTCAAAACAGTAGATTTATTATCAGGCCTTGCACTTTTATATTTCTGTGACTATGCCTAATTTGTGAAGTTACTTATGGTTTATAATCTTTGGTTTAGAAATAAAAAGTTCACTGCTCGACGAGGTAGCGAGGAGTTTGAACTTTTTATTTCTGCTTATACCAAAGTTATAAGCCATTAGTAACTTCCAAATTAGGCAACGGAACAGAAATAAAAAAGTGCTAGGCATGATAATATCACAAACTAAATACTGAATTTATCATGTATTCGATAAACTAAATCAAAACTTTGCAACAATCTAAAATCCCTGTCCTAATCCATATCATCTAAACCTAGTATAAAGAATAAATCATTCTTTGTCCATGGGTAATTTCAGCTTGCTATATGTAGAGATTTAGGGTAAACTATAATGGAATGTAAGCGCTTACAAAACATAAGAAAGAAGGATAGCATAATGGCTAATAGAATATTTTGGGCAAGTGATTCCACTGTAAAACATAATCGCATTATCTCATATCCCCAGACAGGAATTGGACAGGTAATGAATTTATATTTAAAACCAGAAGTTCAAATTTATAATCATGCGGAAAATGGTAGGAGTACAAAGAGCTTCATCAATGAAAAGAGATTAGACGAGATTAATGCATTAATCGGAGAGAAGGACTACCTTTTCATTCAGTTCGGACATAACGATCAAAAAGAGGATGTAGAAAGACATACAGAACCTTTTGGCGATTACCAGGAGAACTTAACCAAATATATTATGACGGCCAAGGAACATGGGGCGTATCCAGTATTGATTACACCAGTATACAGAAGACATTTTATAGATGGAACACTGGTAGAAAATGTGCATATGGAATATCCTAAAGCTATGATTGAATTAGGAGAAAAGATGGGTGTACCAGTCATTGATTTATGTGAGAAAAGCAGAGTATTATTAGAGCGTACTGGAGATGCTGATTCTATTCCATGGTTTATGCATTTAAAAGAAAATGAATTTAAAAATTATCCCAAGGGATTAGAAGACAATACTCATTTGCGATATGAGGGTGCAGTAGCTATGGCAGAATTATTGGCAGAAGGTTTAAGGGAACTTGGCGGTATATATAGTGACCTTTTATTAATATAAGAATACTTAAGGAGAAAATACCATGAAGTTTAAGATAATAAGTTTATTAGCAAGATGCATGACGATTGAACTAGAGAAAACAGGAATCTATGATAGTCAATCCTATGAAATATATTTAAATGGCCAACATGTGGTAAGTAGCAATCGAATCATTGAGACTATATATGATCTGCTACCAGATACGGAGTATACAGTTCAGATTCAAAGTGATCATGAAACCTATGACCCAATTGTAATTACAACACCAGGTGAAGAAGTAACTTTAAATGTCAAAGAATTTGGGGCCAAAGGAGATGGTATACAGGATGATACACGTTTTATACAGGCCGCAATTCTGTCTTGTCCAAAGAAAGGTAGAGTATATATACCGGAAGGCATTTATAAGGTATCTAGTATATTTTTAAAGAGCAACCTTAACTTAGAAATTGGTAAGAATGCTGTACTTTCAGCATTTACTGATAGAGATAAATTTCCCATCTTACCAGGTGTTATAAAGGGTAGTGATGACCTGGAGTATAATCTTGGTACTTGGGAAGGTGATCCATTAGATGCTTTTGCTGGAATATTAACAGGTATTGGTGTAAAAAAAGTTAATATATATGGTCAGGGAATCATTGATGGTAATGCTTCACATGAAAACTGGTGGCACAACGCAAAAGTACTAAATATAGCATATCGCCCTCGTATGTTATTCTTAAATCGTTGTTCAGATATTAAAGTCAAAGGCATCACTTTTCAGAATGCACCAGCTTGGAACGTACATCCTTATTTCTCAAAGGATTTAAAATTTTATAATGTAAATGTGATTAGCCCAGAAGACTCCTGTAATACGGATGGATTAAATCCTGAATCCTGTAAAGATGTTGAAATAGCAGGCTGTTATTTCTCAGTAGGCGATGACTGTATTGCAGTTAAATCTGGCAAGATATATATGGGACAAAAGTACAAAGTTCCTTCTAAGAATATATTGATTAGACAATGCTATATGAAGGACGGCCATGGGGCAGTGGTACTTGGTAGTGAAATTGGAGCTGGTGTAAAAAATATTCTAGTAAAGGATTGTAAATTTGAGAATACTGACAGAGGTCTTCGTATTAAATTAAGACGTGGAAGAGGAGAGGATTGTGTCATTGATGATGTATGGTTTGATAACATTGAGATGGACCATGTTAAAGTGCCATTTACTCTAAATAGCTTCTATTTCTGTGATCCAGACGGTAAGACAGACTATGTACAAAACAAAGAAGCATTACCAGTTGATCATAGAACACCTTGTGTAAAGAAACTTAAGTTTACTAATATTACATGCGAAAATAGCCATTTTGCAAGTGTGTACTTCTATGGTTTACCTGAGAAGAAGATACAAGCAATTGATATGGAGAATATACGTATTTCCTTTGCAAATGATGCTAAAACTGGTGTAGCCGATATGATGTTAGATTGTGATCCAAGCTGTAAGCTAGGAATATTCCTTCATAATATTGAGAAGGTAAATCTTAAAAATGTTAAGCTAGAAGGACAAATAGGAGATCCATTTATCTTAAAAGGCATTGATGAACTAATTCAAGAAGACTAAATAACAAGATATAGTAAAAGATAAGAAAAAACAAGTAAAAGCAAGAGATATCGTTAAATAAAGAAAGGACTACTTCAAAATTCGAAGTAGTCCTTTCTTTATAACAAACAATTTGAGTTTTAAATCATATGGTGGGATGATTTAGAATTTAGTTATTTACCATAAGTGATTGTGCATAAGCCATGCTAAATGCAGCAACACCTTTTACTTCATTTGATACAATACTCTCTGACAGATAGTAAGCAACCGTACCATCTCTTTTTTCACCAGGTCCAAGACCAGCTACTTCACAAATACCAGTAAGTACATATTGATCACTTAAAGGTAGTAATTTGTGTTCTACAATTCCATTAAAAATTGCCAAGCCTTCTTTTAGATAAGCTTCAGGAAGAACATTTAAACGGCATGCTTTTAAGATGGAACAAGCTATCATGGATGAACCTGAGGTTTCTAAATAGTTGGCTGAAATATCAGTTCTATCCACTAACTGATAGAACATATTTGTTTTTGCATCCTTGTATGGAAGAATTCCGTCCACAGCTTCCTGTAATAGATCCTTAAGAAAGTCCTTGTAGTCTTCGTTTTCTTCGCCCATTGCTTCCCAAGTATCTATAATTGACATGAAGTACCAGCCCATTGCTCTAATCCAAAAGTTAGGTGACCAACCTGTTGTTTTATTCGCCCATTTTTGAATTTTTGCTTCGTCATAAGCGTGGTAATATAGTTTTTTGTCTTCGTCAAAAAGAAATTTACGGCAATTTTTGTATTGATTGATGATATCAGCGTAATTTTCTTTATTATTGAATTTCTTTTCATACATTAAGTAAAAAGGTTGAGCCATATATAACCCATCCAACCAGATTTGATCAGGATAGATTTGTTTGTGCCAAAAGCTTTTACTACCTGTTCTTGGATGACTTTTTAATTGATCCATTAAGTCATCAAGGGCTTTTTTATATTTATCTTCCTTGGTCTCCTCTAAGAGAAAGAATAACGCTTTTCCGGATTGAATATTATCCAGATTATAAGTTTCTTTTTCATATGTTAGAATACTACCCTCATCGGTAATATAATGATCCATATAATCCTTAATTAAGTCTTTGTAGTAGGAGTTCTTAGTTGCTTCATATAATGACATACAAGCGCTTAAGATACATCCGTCTTCGTATTTCCATTTGGTATGACTTTTTTCACTCTTGGAAAAATCATTAAAGTAGTCTGTGATAAATGTCTCTATTGTCATATCCATCTCCTCGTATAATTAATTTGGCTTATTCCTTTACTGCGCCCATATTTATACCTTTAACAAAGTGTTTCTGTAACTGTGGGTATAAAAAGACGAATGGAATAATGGCAATAATAATTGCGGCATTTTTAACAGTAGTTTGATATACTCCCGCAGAAGTAGCAGCTGCAAGAGAAGAATCTTCTAATATAAGGTTTCTAAGCATAACTTGGAAGTTCATTAATTTTGAATTAGATATATAAAGTGTAAATGGTGTGTATTCATTCCAAAATGCTACTGCAAACATAAGTCCAATGGAGGCAAGAGCTGCTTTGGATAATGGAAGTACAACACTTACAAATGTTTTGATTGGAGAACAACCATCGATTGCCGCAGCTTCAAATAAGCTTGATGGTATTCCTTCAAAAAAGTTACGCATTAATACAGTATTATAAACGTTTAAGGTTGCAGGTAGAATAACTGCCCAAAGCGTATTAAGCAAATTATAATCTCTCATGGCAAGATAAGTAGGAACCATACCACCTTGGAATATCATTGTAAATAAAAGCATATAACTTAGAAAAGTTCTTCCTGGCATTTCAAATTGCATTAATACATAACCTGCAAAGGTAGAAATGATCAGACCAAAAAGAGTTCCAGCAACTGTAACTAGCACAGAAATTAAAAATGGTTTATAGAGTGCCACAGTTGATAATATAACTTTGTATCCGCTAAAAGTTGGGTTTTTAGGCCAAAGATTAATACCATAAGAAGCGGTTGCATCAATGGAATCTACGAATATCTTTAATATAGGTATTATTGTAACAATAACAATGATTAAAAAGATGGATATATTAATCACTGGAAATACCTTTAATTTTTTCATTTTCTTCTTCATTTTCCTATATCCTCCTATAAGATTCCACGACCTCTGATTTTTTTACTGGTAAAATTACAAACAAGAACCAAAGCACAGCCAATTAAGGAAGAATATAGACCTACTGCGGTGGTGTATCCAAAGTTTGGAACAGGTGTTGTTAAAGTCTGTCTGTAAATGTAAGTCTGTAAAACATCAGCTACATCATAAACTCTAGGGCTATACATTACGAATACAGATTCAAATAAATTCATAACTTTTGCAAGGTTTAAGATTAGTACGATAATAATAGTTTGTGCAAGACTTGGAAGCGTAATAAAACGCATTTTTGAAAATCTTGTTGCACCGTCAATATCAGCGGCTTCATATAACGAAGGATCAATTCCAGATAGTGTAGCTAAGAATATAATTGTTCCCCATCCAGTTTCTTTCCAAACGTTTACCATATAATAAACAGGACGCCAGAAGTCACTATTTCCAAGGAAATAAATTGGTTTATCTATTATTCCCATGCCAACAAGTACTTGGTTGAAGAAACCATTTTGAGGGGATAATATAATCGCAAAAATGGAGGCAACAACTACCCAGGAAAGGAAATGTGGTAAGTATATTACAGTTTGAAATAGTTTCTTTAGAGCTAAACTACTTATTTCATTTAATAAAAGTGATATGATAACAGATGCAGTCGTAGTTATCAATAACTTTGAAATACTTATCTGGATGGTATTAAAAAATGCAGACCAGAATTGTTTGTTTGCAAAAACACTTTGAAAATTTTCTAGTCCAACAAAATTGGGCCCTTTAAATGGTGTATATTCAAAAAAGGCATATCTTACACCTAGCATTGGATAGTAGAAAAACATAAGTGCTAGTACAATAACAGGAATCATCATTACATAATACCATTTGTATTTCCAGATTAACTTAGCCGTTTTCTTTCTATTTGATTTACTAGTAGTGGTTTGGTTTGTAACAGGTTTCATTAGAACTCCATTCTGCGCAGTAAACGCGTAATTTCAAGTCATATTTGGTCTTTAAAAGGGAAGCAGCTCTCGGATAAGAATATCCGTTTGCTGCTTTCACCTTCAATATATTTTAATTATCTAGCATTAAATTCTGCAACGATTGTATCAGAGAGTTCACCCTGTTCAGCTTCATATGCAGCGATACCTTCTTCAACTGTCATATCACCAGTTACTACATTAGCAACAATGACATTTCTAGCATCGATTAAAGTAGCTTGGAAGGATGATAAAGTTTCAGTTGGTACAATAAGAGGAGCAATAACGCTGCTTGCTTTAAAGATATCTGAGGATTCGATAATACGTGCTGCTCTAAGGGATGCTAATGGATCTTCCCAAGTACTAATGGATAATACAGGGTCAACGTGAGCAGAAAGGAATGTGTTATCTGGAACTTCAGGATCTGGAAGTTGTACGTAGTTACCAGTTGCATCTTTTTCATAGTGAACGCCTTCTACACCATAAGTCCAAAGCATTTGGCCATCGCCACCATCTACCATTGATTCAATTAAATATTTAAATACGCCTTCAGGATTTTTAGAAGCGTTTGTGATAGCCCAAACTGGAGCCTGTCTTTCAATATAAGTTCCTAATTCTGCAATAGGAGGGATAGCTACAACTTCAGCTTCAGGGAAAGTTGATTGTACATTTTGTTCAATTGTTAAATTCCATTTACCAGCCCAGTATGTAAACACACCAGTATTTCCAGCATAGAATTTATCACGACAAGCAGATGTTGTATTAGTTGCAACTTCCATGTCAATATAACCTTTGCTGTAAGCATCTTTTAATCTAGTTAAAGCAGTTTTCATAGATTCTTGACGGAAACCATCAACCCAAGTTCCATCAGCTTGTTGATAGAAATCAGGAGTTGCATCTTGCCAGAATTCTGGAAGATAGTTAGTCCAAGGAAGTTCAGGTCCGACGATACCAGCAGCTGTTACACCATAAGTGTCATCAATACCATTACCATCTGGATCATCTTCAGTAAAGGCACGTAATACTTCAACGTATTCATCGTAAGTTGTAGGGATACCTAAACCAAGATTATCAAGCCAATCTTTTCTTACATAAGTAACGCATCCGTTACCACTTGCTGGTGAGAAACCATATAATGCATCATTAATTTTTAATGCATTTACATAATCTTCAGCTATTCTACCAGAAGCTTTTGTATCAGAGTTTTCCCAAGCACTTGTCATATCCCAAAGGGCACCTTGTGTTGCATAAGCTGCATACTGTGCAGAACCTAATATAATAGCATCAGGAACGGAACCACTTGTAAAAGCTAAAGCTACTTGATCATAATAAGTGTTGTGGTCAGGTTGAATGATTTCTAATTCAACGCCAGTGATTTCTTGAAATCTTGCTGCAAATTCTTTTTGTCCGGAAGCTTCATCTAATAAAGTTTTATCAACCATAATAGTGATTTTGTCCGGTTTAGCAACTTCATTAGTTGCTTCAGGTGTTGCTTCTGCTTCTTGTGTTGCTTCTGCTGTAGGTTCAGTAGTGGTGGTAGGATCAGCAGATTCTGCCCCATTTTTCTTGTTGCTACATCCGGTCATTCCAATTACTAATACAAGGACTAATAATAAAGAAACCAGTTTTCCTACGAACTTCTTGTTCATAAAATACCCTCCTAATAAAATTGTTTGTCCAAGTCGTACCAATCTTTGGTCGCTTGGTTTTGTTTAATATTCACATTAAACTATTCATATCATAAACAATTTACTACTAATTATACAAGGAACAATATTTATTATTAGAGATTAGTTTTTATGATTCGTTAAATTTTATGCAAAAGGTACCTTTCTTATTAATAAAATATATCTATACTTAAAAAATGTACGGTTCTAAAAAAGTCAGTCTATGTCGTTCTTTGATGTGAAAAGATTAACCTTACGGACCTCTGCAGGAGTAATACTAGATATTCTTTTAAATGCACGTCTAAAGGAGGCTGTGTTATTATATCCAACTTCCTTTGCAATATCCGCAATGTTGATAGACGTGGTGGATAAAAGAATAGTTGCTTTATCCATACGAATCTTTTCTAAATAGTCAGAAAAGTTTTCTTTGGTCACTTCTTTAAATAGGAATGAGAAGTAACTTTCTGAAATTTTGAACTCTTCGGATATCTTATTTAAGGAAAGAGAAGAGTCCATATAATTTTCTTTGATATATTCTTTAATACGTTCAATTAATAAATGTTGTGTGGATTTAGAATCAAAAAGAGCACATAAATCGCCAGCAATCTCTTGAATTAATTCAAAAGTTTTCTTTTGGCCCATTTTTTCATCTAATTCATCTAGCTTTTCTTTCGTATCATGATCAGAAGTTAGCATAAATCTTACTTTTAACAAAGTATTTCTAAGGTCAGAAAGAAGATATTTGATAATAGTAATAGGAAGAACTCGTTTTTCAAAGTTTTCATGATATATATTTTCTAATATTACATCTACTTGCGCTTGTTTTCCATTGGTAATAAAATTAACTAACTGTTGTTCTAATTCAATTGGGAAGTAGTAACTGTTAATATTTCTCTCCATGGTATCATAAAATTGTAATGAAGACCCAAGTCCGGCATAGTTAAGTGCTTCTGCAGCATGTTGATAAGCCTGCCAAGTTAACATTAAATCAGAGTATACATCACTTACGCCACCATAAATAGTTAAGGAATATTTGTTCTTTAGGTCCTCATGTACTTTAAAAAATAAAGGTTCCACTTGATCTAAATGATCTGTATCTTCTTGGTTCCAACTAAGCAAGATAATAAAGGACTGAGAAACTACTTCATATATATAGATACTTTCACCAAAGTAATTGTAAAATACTTCTTTAATAATTTCTTGATAGCTGCCTTTGTTATGAATGGTATCATCAATAGAAAAGTCCAGTTCATTTAAATATACATTGACATATAATACTGTAAAGTTGCTGGATTTGGTATTAATCCTTAAAATCTCTGCAATTTTTTCCGTTTCTTCTACCGTATTAACCTGACCATTTAGAAGTCTTGAAAGACTAGAGGAATATATAATAGGCCTCTGCCATTCAAGCATTTGCTGCATGGTGGCTTTTTTATCTAGTAGTAAACTTACATAATGATCAATTGTGTGACGAACATCATTGTACTTGGAGTTAAAAATACCGTCATCTTCTGTTAAACTGTTCTCAAGTATCCCTTCTATTTTTTTAAAAGGAACTAAGTTATTGTGGGATAACACAAATAAAAGGATGATACCAATGATCAGTGCAAATACAATTACAGTTACATAAATACTTTGATAATGATTTAGTTGGTTAAAGACCATGGATTGTGGTTGTACCAAATAATAGGTCCATTGATTATTGGGTGAAGAGTAAGTACTAATTACAAACTTTTCATCTTGAATGGTGATGGACTCCTGATGATCTTTTTCATATTGTTTGGTTATTTCATTTATATCTGATGGAATTAAGGAGTTCGGCGTATCCATTTCTAATAATCCATTACCTTCACTGTCAGTTACATATATAAATCCAATATCATATAAGTTTAAGTCAGAAAAAATTTCTTCCATATATTCTTTGTTAATCGTATAGCAGATATTCGCGTTGTTTACTTTACCTGTCTTGTACATAGACATAGGAAAGGAGTACAGTAAAAAGTCATCACGTGTAGAAGAGTAGGTATTTAGTTTCTGTGGTTTCCCAGCATGAACAGAATTGGTGATGGAATCCATAAATGCTTCGTAATTTAATCGGTTATATCTTCTATTATAATGATAATATAAGCTGCTATTTTCTAACTCACTTGCTGATAAGACATAATCTGTATTATGTGCATATACAAAGAGCGTATCAATAAAGGTAAGATTTTGAACTGAATATAAGTTAATGAGATAGTTCCTAGCCTTTAGTACGTTTATAAAAAAGGAACTGTTTGTCTCATGATCTTTGGTTTCTACAAATTTTGTAATATCAGTGTTGTTTGCGATTTGATAATTAAGAGAAAGCATAATCTGAAAACTCTTGTCCACTTCAATCACTGCATTCTTTAAAATATTATTATTTTCCTTAATTAAATTATCTCTAACAGAAGTAATTCCCATTTTATAATTAAATACACCAAGAACTAATATAATAAGAAGAATAAGACTATAAGAAGAAACTAGTCTTAATAGAAATTTGTCACTATATCGTTCTCTGATTTTTTTATTTAAATTTTTAAATTGCATTATTTTCATTACATGCCCCCATTGTTAACGATCATCCATTTTTGAACAACTCTTTTTCTATTATACAATACAAATTATAAAAATTGTAAAATTTTTTTAATTTTACTCAATTATTTTTTGAATATATGGATAATATTACCAGTGGCATAAAATAGGAGACAATGTTTATCATTAGAGAACAATGTTTATGGTGAAGGAAACAATGTTTATCATTAGGGAACAATGCTTATGAATTGAAACAATGATTATTCACAATATACCCAAATGATCATATAGTAAAATGATTTGTAACCTTTGAGGTTTGATTCATTAAGTATTGGGGATGCTAGTTTCACGCTTGTGCTTAATCAATAGAACACTGCAAGTAAGAGCTGTAAATGGTGATACCAACACAAGTCCAATACTTCCAACAAAGGTACCTAAAATTTCTGAGGATACATATTTATAGTTTAATATATTATAAACAGGTGTGCCCTGAGCCATAAATATCAGCAACAGCATCATCCATTGCGATTGTATCAGCGATTGTAGACGCCGCATCGTTGGCATGTCAGGCCCAGTCAATCTTCCTGCCTTCTATCATCATAAAAAATCCTTTTTTACACTATTGGGTTAACATTAATGTTTCCCTTAGACATAATGCTCCAAACCCAAAGGTTGGATTAGGATATATCTTTTCAAAGCTTAATTTTCTTGCTCCAGCAATGAGATAAGCCTTCATCTTTTCGCCATACATATAGGGATCGTTGTCATTTACAATACCCCATTCCATCATGAGTGCAACACTTCCGGTGACAAAAGGTGTGGCCATGGAGGTCCCGGATCTACTGGTATATCCACCGCCAGGCGATGCAGAAGTGATGTCAACACCGGGTGCTACAAGGTCAGGTTTTACAGATGTGGCACCTCTTGGAAAGCCTCGACCAGAAAAATATGCAAGACTGTCATTGCTTGCATCATATGCACCTACAGAAATTGCCCGCCATGCTGTAGAAGGAATGGTAAGGGTAGTTACTTCAGTGGGTCTTAGGAATGCTGTTTCAGGATTAAGAGTGCCTCCGGAGGGCAACCACATATCGTAATTGCCAACCACTATGTTTCTTGGTACCAGTTCAATGGACCATATACCAGTTTCAATGTAATCATTTACCGGTATAAATTCTATATATATTTCCTGCTGAGGATTATAAGGTAGGGGTTCCCCGTAGTACAAATAAATCTCCGTAGGACCTATACGAAACTGCTGCGTACCAAGTCTCTTTGGGATTGGACCTACACTAGTTCCACTTGGGGATGTAATTATAATTTCAAATTCATCAAAAAAATTTTTCCATATTTGCAAATTAAAAGTAAATTCATATTGCCCCACTCCAAATTCAATGATTTCTCTTGTGGCACCTGCATCACCACTTAATATACCACTGGTGTGTTTACCAGCAGAGCCCTCATTACCGGTACCAATTATCAGATTAGTCTTCCAACGATTTGCAATATCGTTAATGTAATTCTCTAATAAGGAATTGCCCGTATGAGAACCATAATTGGTACCAAAACTGATGTTTATAGCAATGGGCATATTTAGCTCGATTGCTCGTTTTATACAATAATCAATTCCTTGCATGAGTTGTGTTGTCTTAGGAAAGGAATTACCTATGGAGGCTCCTAACTTTACAATCAGTAATTCACTTTGGGAAGCGACCCCCCGATACGTACCGTTACTGCCCCTACCGTTACCAGCTGCGATGCCTGTTACATGGGTACCATGACCGCTTAGATCTGTACTTGGAACGATAGCCATTCGTTCAGCGGGGTTAGTGACTGCAAGTGCAGCATTAATCTGTTCACTGTTATATAGTGTGCCAATTGCATAACCTGTTGGTGGGCTACCATCTATCGTCTGATCCCATAATTCAATAATTCTAGTGGTGCCATTCTCATTACGAAAATCCGGATGGGAATAATCAATACCGGAATCAATAATTGCTACGATTACACCTTTGCCAAATAGATTGAATTGGGCAGTTTGCAAAGGATTTATGCAAGAGGCGCTTCTACCCTGATTCACAGAGTAGAAGATTCTCTTGGGTTTTTCAATAAACTCAACCTCCTCATAATCTGATAAACGTCCAATTAAATCCTCTCTTATGGTTATAATTGCATACTCATTTTGTAGTGGAACGACAATAGCCTCTAGCTCGTTAGCAATACGACTTATATCACCACTATATTTTACAATTAACTCCCAAGTTTTTAATTCTGGCGTATATCCAACGTTTAAATCCAAGGTTTTTTCTCTAACATCTTCAGGGACTTCAATAGCCATGTTTAACTGATTGTCTGCTTTACCATCGGGCATAAGGGTACCTTTTTGTGGTTTTCTTAATAATGTATATGCTGAAAAAAAGGTTTTATATGCTCTTTATCCGATATAGTAGAATACACCTCTACTTTTTCGTGATGCATAGTGTGATATGGCAGAATAGTTACTTTATTGTGTGACCTAGTCACACAATAAGAATAAAAATAACTAATATATTGACACATATATTTATTAATCGTAATATATAAATATATAGATAATATAAACAACTCAAACATTGCAAATTAAATTATCCATTGTACTTGATGAAATCAGTCAAAATACAATATTTATTATAGATAATGTAAATGCTGAACACATCAAGTAGCTTGGCAACTTATTTTGTACGAAGTTTGAGTAAAAAACAAAAGGGGAGAGACTCTGATGGATAATAACATTGATAAGTATACACAAACAGCAGAAATGTTGAAAGTACTTGCACATCCGGTACGTTTATGTATTGTGGAAGGTTTGATAAAAAAAGGAGAATGTAATGTTAACTTTATGCAATCTTGTTTAAAAGCACCCCAATCTACAATATCTCAACATTTACAAAAGCTAAAGTTTGCAGGAATTATTGAAGGGCGTAGAGAAGGAATTGAAATCTACTATCGTATTACGGATGAAAGAGTAAAAGAACTAATTAAGATATTATCTAAGCATGAGTAGGATGTTAGTGTAAAAGCAGGAGAATAAAAAGATTAAGAAAGGATGCAATAGGATTCTCCTAAAATATATGCAGCACAAATGTGCGGAATGAAAATATGAGCAAAAAAGTATTGATTGTGGGTGGTGTAGCAGGAGGTGCTTCTGCAGCAGCCAGGCTAAGAAGACTAGATGAAAATATTGAGATTATTCTGTTTGAACGGGATGGCTATATATCGTATGCAAATTGTGGCCTACCCTATTATATTGGTGACACCATTAAAGAAAGAGAGAATCTATTGGTGCAGACTCCAGAAGCCATGAAGGAAAGATTTCATATTGATGTACGAATTCACAGTGAAGTTATTGGGGTAGATATTAACAAAAAATGTGTAATTGTCCAAAGTGCGGATAGAGGAAGATATGAGGAAAGTTATGATAAACTGATTCTATCTCCGGGTGCAAAAGCTTTAAGACCTGGTATTCCAGGAATTGAAGATGAGAGAATCTATACCCTTAGAAATATTCCTGATACAGATAGAATTAAAACTGTTGTGGAGAATAAAAAGCCTAAAAGTGCAGTTATCATAGGCGGTGGTTTCGTTGGCGTTGAAATGGCAGAGAACCTAAAAGAAAAAGGGATAAAAACATCTCTTGTAGAGGCAGCACCACATATATTGGCACCTTTTGATGAAGATATGGTGATAGCCGCTGAAAGAGAACTAGAGCAAAACGGTATAAGCCTTTATTTAAATGATGGTATTGTTTCATTCACCGGATCAAGTCAGAAGGTTATGATCCATTTAAAAAGTGGATTAACATTAGAGGCTGATATGGTCATACTTTCTATGGGAGTTAGACCAGATACTATGTTTTTACAAAATAGTGGTTTGGAGTTAGGAGAAAGAGGACACATTAAAGTAAACAACCGACTAGAAACGAGTGACGAGGATATTTATGCAGTAGGTGATGCAATCCAAGGCATAGATTTTGTGACAGGAGAAACTACCGCTGTAGCACTAGCAGGACCTGCAAATAAACAAGGAAGAATTGCCGCAGATAATATAATGGGTATTTCATCAAGCTTTGATGGATTTCTAGGAACCTCCATTATTAAGATATTTGGTTTGACGGCTGCTAGAACAGGAGCAAATGAAAGAGCTTTAAAGGCAGCAGGCATTGCGTATAAAATGGTACAAATTCACCCAATGTCTCATGCTTCCTATTATCCAGGAGCATATCAGATTTCCCTAAAATTATTATTTGATTTAGAGGGTAAAGTATTAGGTGCACAGGCTACAGGATATGAAGGAGTAGATAAGCGTATAGATGTTATAGCTACGGTGATTGGTTTAAAGGGCAATGTTTTGGATCTAACAAAACTAGATTTATCCTATGCTCCTCCCTACTCATCAGCCAAAGATCCCG
Source organism: Anaerocolumna sp. (assembly GCA_047972335.1). Classification (GTDB taxonomy): domain Bacteria; phylum Bacillota; class Clostridia; order Lachnospirales; family Lachnospiraceae; genus Anaerocolumna. Next base: position 22,245 of record JBKEAO010000063.1, read on the forward strand.
TTAATATGGCTGGGTTTGCAGCAGAAAATATTCTAAATGGACTAAGCCATGTAACCACTTGGGAGAAAGTATTCCAAAGTGAGGAAAAACATACTCTCTTAGATGTAAGAACACAAGAAGAATTTAATCTCGGTCATGTGGAGGGGGCTATTAATATTCCACTGAATTCTATAAGAAGTCGTCTTATAGAGCTTAAGAAAGATGAGAAGATTAAGCTATACTGTCAGGTTGGACTAAGAGGTTATGTTGCGGATAGAATTCTAACTCAACATGGTTTTCAGGTTGAAAATATTACTGGGGGATTTGTAAGTGCAAAGAATTATAGATATGAGAAAGAGGAAGCTATGAAAGAAGAACAAGTAAAGGCAGCTAGTATTTCAGACAATGAATCAGAAGAAATTGCCTATGACAAAGAACTTGATGCTACAGGGATTTGCTGCCCTGGACCACTCCTTCGGGTAAAAGAGACAATGGACGGCCTAAAGGAAGGAGAAGTTCTTAGAATAGTAGCATCTGACCCTGGATTTTATGAAGATATATCCGCTTGGTGTAAAAATACAGGTAATCAGTTGCTTTATAAGAATCTAGACCGGGGCACAATTACTTCGATTATTAAAAAAAACACGCTGTCGGAAACGTCACAGCTAAATGATACACAAAACAGTAGCAATCATAAAACCATTGTTGTATTTAGTGGAGAGTTAGATAAGGCGATAGCCTCCTTTATTATAGCAAATGGCGCTGCTTCTATGGGGAGAAAGGTTACCATGTTCTTCACTTTCTGGGGGCTTAACATATTAAGAAAACCAAAGAAAGTCCGTATAAAGAAGGGGTTCATGGATACTATGTTTGGTAAGATGATGCCAAGAGGTAGTACGAAATTAAAACTCTCTAATATGAATATGATGGGGATGGGTGGTAAACTAATTCGAAAGGTTATGAAAGATAAAAATATAGAATCGTTAGAGAGTCTTATTGAAACAGCCATTGGGAATGGAGTAGAAATCGTTGCTTGCCAGATGTCTTTAGATGTTATGGGACTAAAGGCCGAAGAATTAATAGATGGTGTTAAAATAGGTGGAGTTGGATATTATCTTGGTGAAGCCGAAGAGTCTAATGTGAACTTATTTATATAACTCAAATTTTGCACAAAATAAGTTGTCCTACTACTTGATAAATTCAGCATTTAGATTGTCGATATTATCTAAACCCAAGCATGTAAACCATAAGTAACTTCACAAATTCATCATAGTCACAACTATAAAAAAATCTGACTCACGATAATAAATGTTGTGTTTTGACTGAATTTATCAAGTATAATAAAGATTTTTAACTGCTATATCTTTGATATAAAGCAAAGATGTTAAGGTTTTCTTCGGTAAAGGGACTGTCCTTTAGGCATACGAAATGATAGTCCCGCTTTACTGTAAAATCCCTTAGTTTAATCTCAGCAAGGACATTATTATGCAATTCCTCCTTCACCGCATCTTTGTATAAAAAGGTAATTCCTAATTTTCTTTCTACCATGTTTTTTATTATATTTATATTCCCAATTTCTGTTATTTTCGAAAAACTATCCATGGTATGATTATGTTCTAAGAGGACTTGTTCTAATACACCTCTTGTACCACTACCTTTTTCTCTTACTATGATAGGTTCGTTAAAAATTTCGCTAAAATCCACTGTTCTATTGGCAAAGTCATGTTCTTTGGCACAAACGGGTATAAAAAATGCATCTATAAAAAATCTTGTTATAAATTCTTTTTGATCAAACTGACCTTCAATAAAGGCAAAATCTATCAAACCTCTTGACAATTTATCCAAAAGGGTCTGTGTATTATCTACTAACATGGTATAAGTGGTAGAAGAGGATTCCTTCATTACTCTGGCTAAAATATCTGGCAGCACATACTCACCGATTGTAAGTGTAGCACCAAAATTAACGTGCTTAGCAGCAGTATCTTCCTCCATCAGTGTTTTGGTCTTTATCCATTGGGCTTTGGATAAGAAGGCATATTTTTTTAGGATTTCACCTTTTTCTGTAAGTATAAGATTCTTGCCCTTTGTAGAAAATAAATCTACACCATAATATTGTTCCAAATACTTTATATGCTGACTTACAGCTGGTTGTGTCATGCAAAGCTTTTTGGCAGTCTTTGTATAACTTTTCTCTTCACATAAGTTTATAAAAGTTTCGATTCGATAATCTAACATGATATCCTCTCTTTATTGAAAAAATAGAATGTAAGTTTAAAATAGTAGGCAAAATAATTTGCTATAAGATAACTTTATACATCAATAATTATTTATAATTTTATTTTATTATTTAGCTGTGATAAAATCAATATAATTATAATAATTTAACCATAATTACTTTACGATAGACTCTAAAGTAATACAGATGGACATCAACCGTTGCATATTTATTCCCTTATATTCATTAAAAATGATATAGACGGCTTTTTAGCCCTATTCATTTCTGGGAATGAAAACAAAAAAGAAAAGGTGTGTGGTATAAAATGGATGTATACAAACAGAATTTGTACAAGGAAGTGGCAGGGTTTAGAGAAATTGGGCACAGGTTTTTACGAAAAGAATTAACAGTGGCTGAGTTTAAAGCAGCCTCAGGTGGGATGGGTGTTTACGCCCAAAGGGGTGGCGAAAAGTTTATGATTCGCCTTAGAATTCCTAGTGGAATATTTGATTATAACCATTTTAAATTAATTGGAAATTATATCAGTAAATACAATCTAGAATATGTTCATTTTACAACAAGGCAAGCATTACAACTACATGATCTGGATATAGATACTTTGTGTGATATTATGGAGGATGCCATTATAAATGGTCTTTATTCTAGAGGTAGCGGAGGTAACTTTCCAAGAAATGTTTCCCTTTCTCCGTTAGCAGGAGTAGATAAAGAGGAGGCTTTTGATGTGACACCATATGCAAAGGCTGCTGGCGCATATTTAATGGATAAAATTACAAAATACCGATTGCCTCGAAAATTAAAAATTGCGTTCTCTAGTAGTGGCAAAGATACAGCCAATGCAACCTTGGCAGATCTGGGATTTATAGCTCAAAAGCAGGGGAATAAACAATTTTTTAAGGTATATGTAGGTGGAGGACTTGGAAATAATGCAAGATTGGCAGTCGAGATTGATGAATTGATCAGACCTTCTGAAGTGCTTGATTATGTGGAAGCTGTATTAAGAATATTTATGGCAGAAGGGGATTATGAAAATAAAAACCGTGCCAGATTAAGATACGTCTGTGATAGAATGGGAGAAGACGCATTTATCAACTGTTTTAAAGGACATGTAAAAGAAGTGAAAGAAACCATGAATCTTAAAAAGGTGAAAGGTGTACGTTCAATTATAACGAACAGGGAAGTTCTAACAGAAAATAATATGGTTTTAAGAGAGAAGGAGGTAATACTGCAAAAGCAGCCTGGATTGTATACTGTGGAAATTCATCCGCCTTGTGGAATTATCTCTGGAAAAGAGTTTCTCATGTTGATGGATTGTCTAGAAAATCAAGAATACAAGGATGTAAGACTTTCTATGACAGAAAGCATTTATATTAGGAATCTGAAAGAATCAGGAGTTTTAGGAGTTCTTAAGATATATGAAAAAATAAAGAGGAAAGAAAACATTTATAAAAGTGTCACCTGTATTGGTGTTCCTACCTGTCAGATTGGAATTCTAAATAGTAGGGAACTACTACATTCTACAATTATTTATTTAGAGGAGAAGAAAATACCTCTTCAGTATTTGCCTAGTATCTATGTCTCTGGATGTTTTAATTCCTGTGGAAGACATCAGGTCAGCCCATTGGGATTTGCCGGTGGTAAAAAAAGAGTGGAGGGTCAAATAGAAGAAGTGTTTGAAATTCACGTTGGTGGAAAGGTATTAGAAGGTGGGACCAGATTTGGCAAGGTTCTTGGACAGATAAAATCTAGTGAAGTACCTGTTTTTATGAATGAACTTGGATGTAGACTTTATGAGTTGAAAAAAGAATATAGTGAATATATAGAAGAAGATATTAAGGATTTTGAGCACTTGGTGAGTACCTATTTAGTGTAGTATTATTTATTTTAAGTAAAAGAATCTTGAAAATATAGGTGTTATTATGAAAGTATGGAAACATTTTAAAACAATTAATCACCATAAATGGTTGGTTATGAAATATTGCTTTAGAGTCGGTTTATATAAACAGGGATTCCTTCATGATTTGTCCAAATACTCTTTGACTGAGTTCCTGGTGGGGGCTAAATATTATCAAGGAGATCAAAGTCCCAACAATATAGAAAGAAAAACCAATGGATACAGCCTTGCATGGCTCCATCATAAGGGAAGAAATAAGCATCATTTGGAATACTGGATTGATTACGGAACGAAACGGGGCGAACCAATGACTGGAATGAAAATGCCAGTTAAATTTGTAGTAGAGATGTTCTGCGATCGTATTGCAGCCAGTAAAAATTATAACAAAGATAAATATCAAGATAGTGATCCACTCATATATTATAATGTATCAAAAGGAGCATATATATTACATCCTAGTACAAGAGAATTATTAGAAAAGCTTTTAACTATGTTAAGCGTAAGGGGTGAGGATAATACCTTTTATTATATAAATAAGATTGTATTAAAAAGAGGGTACGACTGTTTAAATGATAAAGATTAGAATAAGTTTGATCTTTTGAAGTTTTTTACAAACTAGTTCAAATAAGGTATTACATAAACAACTTATAATAATATTGATTGGGAATGGTTATAATGGTTAATAAAATATCTTATTAGGAGGAGACGTATGCTATATACTTTAGTTGATCTTGGCTCTAATACCATTAGACTTTGTATATATGAGAAAGTAGACCATGAGGTTAGTTCTGTATTTGAAAAGAAAATCATGGCTGGTTTAGTTAATTATATTGCAAATGATAAGTTAAGTGATAAAGGGATATTAAGAGCCTGTGACTCACTCAAAGAATTCGATCAAATTCTTAAAAATTTTATGATAGATAAAAAAGATGTATATGTATTTGCAACAGCCTCCCTAAGAAATATTAAAAATTCTAAAGAGGTTTTAGGGATTATAAAAGAAGAGACAGGGTACCGTATCGAAGTTCTTACTGGTGATGAGGAGGCCTTACTTGACTTTAAAGGTGCGACAAGAGTGGTAAATTATGATACTGGCATCTTGGTGGATATTGGTGGAGGTAGTACTGAAATTGTAGGATATCAGAATAAAGAAATTGTATTTGCTGTAAGTATGCCAATTGGCTCTCTTAATATGTATGTGAAATTTGTTAAAAAAATAATTCCTAAGGAACATGAGAGAGAGGAAATTGTAGCTTATACGAAAGAACAGTTAAAATTACAAAATATTAGTAAGGATACCTATAAAAATATATGCGGGGTGGGCGGTACCATTAGAGCAACTGGAAAACTTAGCTATCATATGTTTAAAGAGGGTAAGGTTCATATTGTAGACAAAAAAAGATTCAAAATATCTGAAGCCAGACAAATTCTAAAAGAAATTAATAATAGTCATAAAAAGACATTAAAACCTATATTTCAAACAGTACCGGATAGAATTCATACGATTATTCCTGGAATTTTAATATTACAAACCATAGCGGATTATTTTAATTGTGAAGAGGTTACAGTAAGTAAATATGGAATCAGAGAAGGATATTTGTATGAAAAGATTTTAGGTAAGGAGTAATCTTAAAAAGATTAGAATTAAGAAGTATTCTTAGCGAAATAGTAACTTTTATACAGCTTAACCAGTTGGTGCCTGCGATGGGAGTTAGTATGCATAAAACAGAAAACATGACAGAAGAACAGATAGAAGATAAGATAGAGGAAAAGTCTGATTATAATAAAGAGAATAAAGAGAACAAAGATAACAAAGAGAATAAAAAAATTTATAAATATATGCAGAATAGGGAGTTGTCCTGGCTCAAATTTAATGAAAGAGTATTAGAAGAGGCCCAGGATGATTCAGTACCCATTTATGAAAAGTTAAAATTTATTTCCATTTTTACAAGCAATTTGGACGAATTCTTTATGATTCGAGTCGGTAGTTTGAATGACTTGATGCTAATGGGACATGAAATAGATGGTAAAACAGGGATGACTCCTAGGCAGCAATTAGATAAAATTTATGAAGCGGTCATACCTTTATATGAGAAAAGGGATAAGATTTATCAGAATGTAGCACAAGGACTGAAAAAATATGGTGTATGTCATACTTCTATAAAAACATTAGATAAAAGTGATAGAAAATATATGGAAAAGTTTTATCTAAGAGAAATTGCGCCCATATTATCTCCACAGATTATTGATTCCAGACATCCTTTTCCTCATTTAACGAATAAATATCTATATTACATCTGTGAATTTACAGATGAGGGTAATAAATATGGTCTTATTCCTGTATCAGAGGTGCTCCCCTCCTATGTACTTTTGCCTGGGAGTATCATTCGATATGTACTTACGAGTGAAATCATTGCCCATTATAGTAAAGATATATTTAAGGATTTAAAGACTTCCACTTATTGCTTGATTGCTGTTACAAGAAATGCGGACATCACTCCTGAAGATGAAATCTTTGATATAGAAGATGATTATAGGGAAAGTATGAAAAAGGTATTAAAAAAGAGAGAAAGATTATCTCCAGTAAGACTTGAGGTAAAGGGTCATATTAGTAAAAACCTATCTATTTTTTTATTAAATAAGTTACATTTATCGAAAGAGCAATTGTTTCAATGTGTTGCTCCAATAACCTTGGATTATGTCTATCCATTGACGGATGAGATTCCCTCAAGTTTATTAAAACAGATTTCCTATTCTACATTAAAACCTGCAACTGTAAAATATGAATATATTAAGTATGATAACAATATCAAAAATGATAATATTATCAAGTATGATAATCATATCAAGAAAGATAACAATATCAAGATTGATCATATGAAACATGACAATAACAAACATGATAACAATGAACAGAATGGTATAATAGCTCGTATTAAGCGTAAAGATATACTTTTGTCATTTCCATATGAAGCTATGGATCCTTTTTTAAATCTTTTAAAAGAAAGTGCTTTTGATCCTTTTGTTCTATCTATAAAAATCACGATATATCGTTTGTCAAAAAACTCTAGAATCATTGATTACTTATGTATGGCTGCTGAAAATAAAAAAGAAGTCCTTGTACTTATAGAACTAAAAGCAAGATTTGACGAGAAGAATAATATTGAATGGGCACAAAGGTTAGAAGAATCAGGGTGTAAGGTTATTTTTGGTTTTGAAGGTTATAAAGTACATTCTAAAATTTGTCTCATTACAAGACGAGAAAAAAACAAAATAGGATACATTACGCAGATAGGTACGGGTAACTATAATGAGAAAACAGCAAAGCTATATACAGACTTATGTCTTATGACAGCCAATTTAGAAATAGGACAAGAGGCCAATGAATTTTTTAAAAACATGTCTATCTCCAATCTAAAGGGAAACTATCAAGAATTACTTGTTGCACCATATTACCTGAAAAATAATTTACTAGCCTTAATCGATGGTGAAATCGATAAAGCCAAAAGAAGAGAACCAAGTGGTATAACAATTAAGTCTAATTCCTTAACGGACAAAGATATTATGAGGAAACTCTCAGATGCATCTTGTGCAGGAGTACCAATTAAGCTTTTGATACGTGGTATATGTTGTTTACTACCTGGAATACCAGATAAGACTGAAAATATAAAAGTGATTAGTATTGTTGGTAGGTTTTTGGAACATTCTAGAGTCTATGTCTTTGGTGTGGGTAAGGACACAAAGATATACATTAGTTCAGCAGATATGATGGGTAGAAATATGGTGAGACGCGTGGAGATAGCCTGTCCTATATTAGATGAAGATAGTAAGGAGAAAATACTTCATATGCTAAAAATCTTGTCGGAAGATAATGTAAAGGCAAGAACTTTAACAAAGCAAGGCAACTATAAAAAAAGAAAAGATAAGACAGGGTATTATATCAATGCGCAACAATATCTTTTGGATGAGGCTGTGTTTCATAGTGAGATTTACAAGAAAAAACGCATTTTTATTAAAAAAATAATTACGAAAGTAAAACTATAAAATAAATAGGATGCAATCATACAGAATCTTCAAAGAACTGTATTGTTTGCATCTTTTTTGATTGCATGCATTTGCTTTTGTGCTATATAGGAAAATTTTCTAAAAAATATGTACCTAATGTAAAAATAGACACCTTTTGTAGATAAATAAATTTGATATACTTATTATAAGACAAAGATTTTATAAATAAAAAACGCAAAATTATCAATTGTTAGACAACTTATTTAGTGCGAAGTTTGAAGAATAAAAACATAGTGCATATTGTAATAAACCTTATTTTATGCTCAAGGTTATTAAAAGATGGGAGTTTAAATATGATCACAAATACAAATACAAGGAATCCAAGTTTTAAAAGGAAATTAATAAGTGTCTTTCTTATGTTTATGGCAATTATCACAACTGGATGTTCCACAAAATACCCTGAACCGGATGATTTAGTGGTAACCATCGACAACAGTAAAATCTATATGAATGAGATGATGTATCACCTTATGTTGGAGAAATTACAAGGAAATTTATATGCTTCTTTTTTAGGAGATGAGGGTGCAGATTACTGGGAGATTAAAGCAGACAATGGTAAAACCATGAGAGAAGTAGCAAAGGATCAGGCCATGGAAAATGCTATAAAATACGAATTGTTTTACCAACTAGCAATAGAGGATGGCTACTCCCTCACAGAAGAAGAGAAAAGTGGGTCTATGGAAAAGGTTGATAATATTCTAAAAAATATTCCATCAGAACAACTAGAAGAATATGGATTAACAAAGGAGATTCTTATAGGAACTCAGGATAAGATTACAGCGGCAACCATTTATTACAATGCATATGTTGATAGTTTAGTTAATAAAGAGGCAGTTGCTGGGGGGATTAATAAAGAAGCGTATGAGCAGTATGATATAGAGTACATTTACGGTAATCTAAATCAAAAAGATAGGATAGAAGAACTTCTTCATACCATTGGTGTAGAGGATAATTTTGCTGAACTGGTTAAGAACACAAGTTTAAATGCAGGTACCCTTACTTTCTTAAAAGGAACGGATATTTTTGGAGAAGAAGAGAATCTAGAGGAAATCATAACTGCTATGGAAGCTGGAAGTGTAAGTGACTTAATAGAAACAGTCAAGGGATACTATATTATCAAGCTAAAGGATAATACATCAACAAGTGAATATGACAAGGCTGTAGAAGAAGCTATAGATACTGCACTTTCACAGGTTTTTGATCAAAGCTATGAGAATTTAAAAAATGGCCATAAGATTAAGGTAAATGATAGTGTATGGGATCAAGTTATTATTGAAAACTAGTCTTTTTTTGTCAAAGTAATTGCACAGTGAATTGATATTATTTGCATTGAAATAGAGCACATTGATTTGACACTAAAATAATGACACCTTTTTAAAATTATACCCATTATATCGGGGTGGTATACCAAGTATCATAAAGATATGAGAAGAAGAATGGAGGAAACAGTATGGCTAGATCAGCTACAAAAAATCAAATTAGAGCATCAATAGATAAATCTGGCTCTAAAGCTTTTGCAAAGAAGTGGTGGAATCAAAAATATCTGCAACTTATGGTTATCCCAGGTATAATATGGATGCTTATATTTAATTATCTGCCTATGGGAGGCATCATAATTGCATTTAAAAAATTTAAGATAACAAGAACCATAGCAGAAGCACCTTGGGTAGGTTTAAAATATTTTCAAGACTTCTTTAACGACATTAATTTTTCTGATATTATGACCAATACCATTGGTATTAGTTTGTTAAAACTGATAATTGGCTTTCCTCTACCTATTGTTTTTGCACTATTGATTAATGAAATCAGAGGCATTAGATTCAAAAAAATATCTCAAACGATTTCTTATCTTCCTCATTTTTTATCTTGGGTAGTGCTTGGTGGAATACTTACAAATTGGTTATCAAAAACTGGTGTTATCAATGATTTACTTATGGCTTTAAATGTGATTAAACAGCCTATATCCTTCCTTGGTGAGCCAAAGGCCTTCTGGGGAATAGTACTTATATCAGATATTTGGAAAGAACTTGGGTGGTCAGCGATCCTTTATCTTGCAGCTATTGCAGGAGTTGACCAGCAAATTTATGAAGCAGCAACGGTGGACGGTGCCAATAAACTACAGAAGATTTTGTACATTACATTGCCCTCCATTACAGGAACTATAGCAATTATGCTTATACTTCAAATCTCTGGCTTGTTAAATTCTAACTTTGACCAAATACTGATTCTTAAGAACCAGATTAACATATCAAGAAGTCAGGTTATTGATACCTATGTTTATCAGGTGGGTATGACACAAGGAAATTACTCTTATGCAACTGCTGTTGGTCTTTTCAAGTCCGTGATTGCTTTGTTCTTGTTACTGATTGCAAATAAATCAAGTAAAAAGTTACTTGGCAGGTCATTATATTAAGGGGGTAGAAAAGTGAAAAAAACAGCCAGTACAAAAATAAAAAGATCCACAGGAACTATAATATTTGATACATGCAATACTATGTTTATGTTAATTGTTTGTTTCCTGTGCATTTATCCAATATGGTATGTACTAGTAAATTCCTTAAATGATGCAAAAGATGCCATGATGGGTGGAATCTATTGGTGGCCAAGACAATTTTCTTTAAAAAATTATCAAACAGTATTTGAGGATAGTACTGTGTTACAGGCTTTTAAGGTTACAATCGGAAAAACCATTCTTGGTACAGTGGTAAATGTTTTATTTACAGCAATGGTTGCCTATCCTTTATCTAAGAAAGACCTATTAGGTAGGAAGTATTACATGGCAATTGGTACCATAACGATGTTCTTTGCAGGTGGGATTATTCCAACATTTTTACTGTTTAAAGAATTAAACTTATTAAATAATTTTCTTGTTTATATTATACCTGCAGCATTTAACTTTTTTAATCTGCTTATATTTATTAACTTCTTTAGAGAAATACCTGCATCTTTAGAAGAATCAGCTAAAATTGATGGGGCAAATGATTTTAAGATATTTTATAAGATCATCATGCCATTATCAAAACCAGTGCTTGCAACCATAGCCCTCTTTTCAGGGGTTGGACAATGGAATGATTATTTTGGTGGTCTTATGTTTATGACTGCTAGAACGGATTTAGAACCGATTCAAACATATCTATACAGAATGGTGGCACAGGTACAGTCAAGCCAGGCGGCAAATTCTATTTCTGCCTCAAATATTACGGCCTCTGATACCACATCAACATCCATTAAATTAGCCGCTATGATTATTACAACAGTACCTATATGCTGTGTTTACCCTTTCCTACAAAAGTACTTTGTCAAAGGAATGATGGTTGGAGCAGTTAAGGAATAAACAAAAAAGTTTAAAGGGAGGATGTAAAATGAAGAAAGATTTCAAAAAGCTAATGGCACTTGCCTTAGTAGCTGTTATGGTTTTGAGTATGGCAGCATGTGGAAAGAAGAATGAATCGACAAATACTACTACAACACCAGAGGCTACAGAAACACCTGGTACAACTGATGGGGCAACAAATCAAACAGAAGATGGGGAAACAGTACCTGGTTGGCAACAGAATAAAGATGATAAGGTAACATTAACTTGGTATATTAACTTTTCATGGTTTACTACACCTTGGGGCGAAAACTTAATATCCAAAACAATTACAGAGGAAACTGGTGTGAACATTGAATTTATCGTGCCAGCTGGTAATGAAGCAGAAAAATTAAATTCTTTGATCGCATCTGATACCTTACCTGATTTGGTGACACTTGGATGGTACGAGGCACAGGTAAAGGATATTGTTGCGGATGGAATGGTTTATGCGTTAGATGAACTTGCAACCGAATATGATCCTTATTGGTTTGAAGTTGCTGATGCAGGACGTGTGGGCTGGTTTACACAAGAAGATGGGCATGTTTATGGCTATCCTAATTCTTCCTTCTCACCAGCAGATTATGAAAAATATGATAATATCTCCTCTAATCAGACTTTCTTAGTTCGTAAAGATATATATGAAGCAATTGGTAGTCCTGATATGACAACACCAGAAGGATTTAAAACTGCGGTAAAGGCAGCAGTAGAACAGTATCCCGAAATCAATGGGCAACCAATTATTCCTATTGGTGCACATGAATTTGGTGCTGTAGGAAATGTTTCCTTTGATCAATATTTATCCAATTTTTTAGCAATACCTTATGAAAAAGATGGTAAGGTATATGATAGATTTACGGATGCAGAACTGGTTACATGGTTAAAAACATTTAGAGAATTAGGGCAAGAAGGTTATTTGGCAGATGACATTTTTATCGACAAGAGAGCCCAAATGGAAGAAAAGATCGCGCAAGGACTTTACTTTTGTATGTTATACCAAAGAACAGACTTACAAACACAGCAGAAAGTTCTTTTTGAAAATGATCCTAACAGCATTTATATGGCGATAGATGGACCAAAGAACTCAAATGGTGATGCTTATACTTTACCTGGTACAGGAATCAATGGTTGGACATTAACAATGATTTCTAAAAACTGTGAACGCCCTGACCGTGCCATTCAATTATTCTCTTATCTGATGAGTGAACAAGGACAGTTAATGACATGGTTAGGAGTGGAAGGGGTAACCTGGGATTATGTAGACGGTGTCCCTACCATGAAAGAAGAAGTAAGAGAATTATTAAATACCGATCGAAAAGAATATGATAAGCAATATGGTTCTGACTCTGCTTATTGGATGTTCCAGGATAATGCAATGGCATTAAAATGGGCAGTGCCTACAGCTGAACCACTTGGACAATTAGAAAGATGGACTTTCCCATATGTTATGTCTACTTCTCAATACGATGTAACTTTAACGGCAGGAACAGATGAAGCGGATATTCAAACTAAGGTTGATAACGAATGGGGTGTAGTACTACCTAAATTATTATTGGCGGAATCAGAAGAAGAATTTGATTCGATCTGGAATAATTTTATGAAACAAAGAGAAGATTGGGGAATGCAAAGTGTATTAGATGTGAAAACATCTATGATGACAGATGCAAAAACGAAACTTGGAATAGAATAGATACCATATTACAGGAAAAAACAGCTTGATATAAATCAGGTTGTTTTTTCCTGTGATAATTTTTATAATAATATAAATGACTTGATTTTTTTTATTATAGGATTTACATTAATTTATAATAATATAGAGGAGCAGATTTTTTGTTATTATAGGAATGACATAATTTACATAATATTATAGAGACGAGGGTGTTCCAGTGTGGAGGTAGCATGCAATCATATAAAAAGCATTTTTCATTATTAAAATTAAGTCATAAGTTCACTTTTCTAATTATGGCCATTATAGTTTTGCCCTTAGTCATACTTTGCATTTTCTTTTTTAATAATATAAGGGATTCTAGAATCAAAGAAAAAATAAAAAGTGTGGAGATTAATTTTACACAAAACTATGAACAGATTCAAAAAAATGTTGAAATGTGCCAAATGTCTACACAGGTAATGCTAAATAGTCAGAATTTTTGGAATTATGTAAATAGATTTACTAAAGGTGAAAAAATTCAGACCAAAGAATTAATAGATTTTTACAATAGTGAGATTAAGGCCCTTGAAAAAATAGTAAATACCAATCCATATCTATATCAGCTTAGGGTATACGCAGATTATACTGGTGTCCCTGAGATGATGCCAATACTTTATAAGATCGATCGGTTAGGCAGACATGCCTGGGCAAAAGAAGGAATACCGGAATCAGGAACGTGGCAATTTAATTACGAAGATGAGATATTTCCTTTCTTTTCTTCCCAAAGAGATCAACATCTAGTATCTTTGGTTACTTATAAGCAATTAGAGAATGATAAAATAGCTTTAATTGATGTATCAACTAAGATGGAGTTACTATTTCCAAATCTATATTCTGGTAATGAAAACGAATGGACTTGTTTTGCAAGTGTTGATGGTAATTATTATTATGATATGGAACAAAAAAATCGCTGGTTAGACAATATTGATGAAATCCTTACCTTTAATCCAGACAACTCAGAGGGTACTAATTATATCCAGATGACACTGAATAAGGAGCCAGTCATTGTATGCTATAAAACAGTGAAGGAAATAAAGGGTACTTTATTTCGCGTTGTATCTTTACAAGAGGATTACGCGGCAATCACTCGAACAAGCAATATCTTTTGGAGCTGTTTTTTTATTATAGTTATTATTTTATTATTTTTCTCTGATAAAATGGTAAAATTAATACTAAGGCAATTCTATGAAATTATGAATACCATACGCAAAGTCCAAAAAGATGATTTAGAGGTTCGGGTAAATGTCTACAATCATGATGAGATTGGACAGTTAGGTCAGCAAATTAATAAGATGCTTGAGCGTATTACCCATTTAATGGATATGAATATTAAGAGAGAGGTACTTGTAAAGGACTCAGAAATAAGAGCCTTACAAAATCAAATCAATGCACATTTTATTTATAATGTACTAGAATCTATCAAAATGATGGCAGAAGTAGATGAAAAGTATGAAATATCAGATGCAGTGACGGCCTTAGGAAAACTACTTCGTTATAGCATGAAATGGGTATCAAAAAATGTTACAGTAGCAGAGGAAATCGATTATATAAAGAATTATTTGGCGTTGATTAATTTAAGATTTGATTATGAAATTTATCTAAGTCTTAATATGCCAGACCTAATACTTGAACAGGAAATACCAAAGATGTCTCTACAGCCAATTATTGAAAATGCGATCTATCATGGGATTGAAGAGCTGGCAGAGGACACTAGTATCTATGTAAAAGGAATACTTTGTGAGGGTTATTGTCTGATAGAGATCACTGATTCGGGAAAAGGTATGAGTGAACAAGAGATTGAAAGACTTCAAAAAAAGATTCAGGGGGAAATTGAAACTACGGGAAGTTCAGGTAATGGCATAGGGCTTAAAAATGTCCAAGATAGAATAAAAATTAGTTTTGGCAATGATTATGGGATTAGTATAGCTTCAAAAGAAGACTGCTATACAAAGGTAATGGTAAAAATTCCATTGGTTTAGATGTAGTACTAAAGGGGGTACTTTATGAAAAAGTTATTAATCGTAGAAGATGAAAAAATGATTAGACAGGGCATAGAGTCTATTGCAAGACGTTCATCTGTACCAATTGAGGAAATATTACTTTGTAAAAATGGGGAAGAAGCCTATGAAATAGTCAAAAATAATAAAATAGATGTAATGATTACAGATATACGTATGCCAAAGAAAGATGGGATCACGCTTGTAAAAGAAATACAAAATTTGCCCCATGTTCCTAAAGTAGTTGTGATTAGTGGATATGATGATTTTTCCTATGCAGTAGAATTATTACGCTATGGAGCCAAAGAATATTTATTAAAACCTATCGAACGTGAAAAAATTACTGACATTTTAGAAAAATTAGAACGCAATATACAAGAAGAAACAAAACAAGAACAGGGTTCTAGTCAAATTGGAGTACAGCAGTTTAAATATATGTTATTAAATCCAGGAATTACAGTAGAAGAGACCAATGCGATTGAGAAGGAATTACATAAATATTTTGTAAGTGGTGAGTATGTAGTGTGCTGTACTAACAGTAAGGGATGGCAGTTTGAACCCAATTCTCACATTATTATATTAGATAATGTACATGGACAAAGTGTTATATTAATGAATGCTGACATAAAAGAGGAAGTACTTAGTAGCTTGTTAAAGGATAATTTTGTAGGGGTAAGTAAAAATTATAGGAATCTTAGAGATTTAAGAAAGGCTTTTGAGGAAGCATTGTATGCAAGAAAGTGTGCTTTTGCCACCGGGAATTTTATAAAACAGTTTTCTAAAACAGAAAGTGCATATGAAACAATCTCTAGTGAATGGATAGAGCAAATGGTTCAATTAACTGGTACCAATAAAGTGATGGAAGTTTATAAGTTTCTAGCAAAAATACTGTACAATACAAAACAGGGACAAATTGCGCCGGATTATTTCGTGGATATTATGAATCAATTTGTGGATAGAATTTATAATATTTATAAAAATGTGCTTAATTTTGATAGAGAAGAGATAGATAAACTAAAAAATATATTTAGTTATGACAACTCCAGTGTTTATATTGCATCCATCAGTGAGTGGATAGAAAGATTAAATGAAACATTATTATCAGAATATGATGATTATAAGAATAAGCAAAAAATTCAAGTAGCCATTGGGTTTATGCTAGAAAATTTTTCTAAGGATTTAAATATGGCAGTAGTATCCAATCATATATCCATGAATTATTCCCTTTTTTCTTATGTATTTAAGCAACTTACAGGGATGAATTTTGTCAATTATTTAAAAGATATTAGGATGAAAGAGGCAAAGAGATTATTAGAGGAAACGGATTCAAAAATTAATGAAATAAGTAATCTGGTTGGCTATCTAAATGAAAAGCATTTTATGAAAATATTTAAAAGTATAGTGGGTGTCTCACCTACAGAGTATAGAAAGAATCTACAAATTGGAAAACAAAATAGTATAAACAAGGAGACTTCCTATGAATGATTTAAGTTTATATGAAAAAAAGATAATAATTGATAAGGAATTTCCTGTTCAAATGTTTGAAAACCAGTTTAAGACGCCAGGCGAATACTGCAATTCCCATTGGCATGAGCATCTTGAACTGCATTATATTTTAAAAGGGACTGGAACATTCCATTGTAATCAGAAATCCTTTGAGGTAAAAGAGGATAGTCTGGTCATTATAAATAGCAATGAAATTCATAAAGGTATTAGTGGTACCAATGATTTTCATTCTTTGGTTTTTATATTTGAAATGGGATCCTTTTCAAAAGAAATAGCAAATTGTAATGTAATATTTCAATCATTTATCCATGGAGACACAAAGATTAAGGAAATTTTGATGAACATCTATGAAGAGGAATTAGAGAAAAAAGGCGGATACAGACTGGCTATAAAAGGAAAGCTTTATGAATTAATCATCTATTTATTTAGAAATTATGTAAAGGAAAGTCTAACGCTTAGAGAAAATAATGCAAGGATAGGGAACCTTGGAAGGCTTAATACAGTTCTTACGTATATACAAAACAATTATTCCCGCCAGATTACCAATAAAGAACTCTCAGATTTAATACATCTGAGTGAGTATCGATTCTCCCATTTATTTAAAGAAAGTATGGGGATAAGTCCCCTAAATTATATCAATGAAATCAGATTAAAAAAAGCATTTTACCTATTGGAAAAGCAAGAATATAGCATCTCTGAGGTTGCAGAGGCAGTTGGGTTTAGTGATTATAATAATTTTGGCAGACTGTTTCGTAAATATTATGGATTTTCACCGTCAAAAGTTTTGATGAAATAGCAAGATTGTATGAGTTAATAGCAATACAGACATAGCAATTTGGGTAATATAATTATATGATGGAGTAGTAAGCTTGATTATAAATTAATCTGTAATTTTAAAAGAATGGAGACTGTATATGAAACTTGGGACTTTTTCTGTAGTACTTGGTAATATGCCATTAAAAGATACTTGTGATTTTTTATATCAAAATGGAGTAAGAATGATAGAAATAGGATGCGGTGGGTATCCTGGAACAGCACATTGTAATCCAGATGAATTGTTAAATGACGAAGCAAAGCGAAAGGAATTTCAAGATACCATAAAAAATAGTGGATTAGAAATAAGTGCATTAAGTGCCCATGGTAATATGGTTCATCCTGATAAAGAGATTGCTAAAAAATTTGATGAGGATTTGACAAAGGCAATACTTTTGGCTGAAAAATTAGGCGTTCCTGTTGTGAATACATTTTCAGGTTGCCCTGGTGGAAGTCCTGAGGACAAAACTCCAAACTGGATCACTTGTCCATGGCCTGAGGACTTTAGTCATGCATTAAAATATCAGTGGGAGGAAGTGCTAATTCCGTATTGGAAAGAAAAAGCAGCATTTGCAAGGGAACATGGTATTCACAAGATAGCACTAGAACTTCACCCAGGTTTTTGCGTTTATAATACAGATACACTCTTAAAATTAAGAAACGCAGTCGGTCCAGAAATAGGTGCCAATTTTGATCCTAGTCATTTGATTTGGCAAGGTATGGATCCTAAAACTTGTATACGAGAATTGGGTAAACATAATGCAATCTTTCATTTTCATGCAAAAGATACAAAAGTTGATCCAATGAATTGTGCTAAGAATGGAGTGCTTGATAATAATCATTATGGCGATGAACTCAATCGTTCTTGGATATTTAGATCTGTTGGATATGGACATGGAGAAGAATACTGGAAAGATATTATCTCTGAATTAAGACTAGCTGGTTATGATTATGCAATTAGTATTGAGCATGAAGATAGCCTAATGAGTGGAAAAGAAGGCTTGTTAAAAGCGATTTCTTGTCTGAATAATGTCTTAATTTTTGAAGATAGAGGAAATTTGTTCTGGGCCTAATCTAACAAGGTGATGAATTTATCAAATGGTTGGATAACTTATTTTGTGCGAAGTTTGAGTTGAAAAATATAATTTGTATTCATTACCAAAAATAAATTGACTTAAGGAGAATCATATGGCACAGAATTTAAAAATAGGAATCGTTGGTTTTGGCGGTATGGGTAACTGGCACCGTGAAATCATTGAAACCATAGACCAAGTCAGTGTAGCTGGAATATATGATATAAGTGAAGAAAGAAATCAATATGCAATAGAACATGACCTTCATACCTATCCTAGTTTAGAGGAACTTTTAGAGGATAGTGAAGTAGATGTGGTACTAATTGCTACACCAAATGACATTCATAAGCCAGTAGCCATCAAAGCGATGAGAGCTGGTAAGCATGTAATTAGTGAAAAACCTGTTACCTTATGTTCTAAAGATCTAAAGGAGATGATTGCTGTTTCTAAGGAGACGAATCAATTCTTTACCGTGCATCAAAATAGACGATGGGATGAAGATTTTCTTACCATTAAAAAAATATATGAAGATAAAACCTTGGGAGAAGTTGTAAGAATTGAATCAAGAGTACATGGCTCAAGGGGAATTCCTGGGGATTGGAGACAGGAAAAAGAACATGGCGGCGGCATGATTCTGGACTGGGGTGTCCATTTGCTTGATCAGATTTTATTAATCTTTGGAGAGACAAAATTAAAGTATGTCCATGGTACAGTGACTAATATCACCAACCAGCTTGTAGATGATGGATTTACGACTACTCTAACCTTTGAAAATGGTGTGGAGGTGTATGTGGAAGTAGGGACAAGTAATTTCATTTCTTTACCAAGGTGGTATATGCTAGGGGTAAATGGTACAGCAATTATAGAGGATTGGTCCTTAAAAGGCAAGATAGTATGTGCAACTGGTAAAGATGAAAAGGATGTAGTGCCAGTTCGTACTGCTGCAGGACTTACTAAGACAATGGCACCAAGAAGAGATGATACAATTAGCACGAAGGAATTACCTGTCGTGAAAAGTGATATTAGAGACTTCTATCGTAATGTAGTAAAGGTAATAAAAGAGGGAGAGGAAGCTAAAATCAAACTTCCTGAAGTGATGCGTGTTATGAAACTGATGGAGGCAATATTTGAATCAGCTAGAGAGCATAAAGTAATAGAATTTGAATAGAATGTGGATACTAGATAAGGGATGTCTAAATCATAAGACATCCCTTTTTGTGGCTTATAATATAGACTAGGACTACTTTAGGCAAAGGTTATTTTCAATCAGTGGATTGTTTTCTTGCAATTGTTTCCAAGATTCACTATAATTAAAGTAATGATAGAGGAAGGAGATTCTGATGATTTTGTATCATTAGAATAACATATAAGATGAAACGTATGATAAAGTCTGGAATTGTTTTGATGATGTCATTGATGCTGCTAGGTGGATGTGGTAAAGAAAGTGCAAGAGATTATTATAAGGATGGAATGGAATATTTTCAAAGTGGGAATTATGATAAAGCAGAAAAAAGTCTTGCCAAAGCCATTGAATTAAATGGGGATAAAGCGGAATATTATATAGATTATGGAATGAATTTGATCCAATTAGGAAAATATGAGGAGGCAATTACCTATTTTCAAAAGGGGATTCTTGATAAAGATAATTTAATTGTAAATAAAAATAATAAAATGGCTTTAAGAGGTGAAGGTATTGCTTATCTTAAAAATCATAAATATACAGAAGCGATTCATAAATTTGATGAAGCTCTTGCAATAGAAGAATCGGATAGTCTAAACTTGGATATTTTATATTATAAAGGGAGTGCACAGGTTAAGGCTGGATTATATACAGAGGCTGTGGGAACTTACACAGAAATCATTGGCATAAAACCAGGTGATAGTTCCTCTTATTTTACCCGTGGAGAAGTCTATGGTAGATTAGGAGAATATGAATTAAGTCTTTCTGATTATGATAAAGCCATTGATTTAGATAAGAAAAATTATGATTATTATTTTGGTAAGTATTTTATCATGCTTAGTCAACAAGACACTGATGGTGCAAATGAAGTATTAAAGAAAGCCCTTAGTATAAAGGATTCTACACAAAAAGATAAATTTAATATAGCAAAAGTGAATTATTATATGGAGAACTATGAAGATGCGATTATAGGTTTTTCTGAGGCTTATAGTAATGGTTTTTATGAAGCCTATTATTATTTAGGAAACATTTATGAAAGCAAAGGTGAATATAGTACAGCAGTGAATAACTATGCACTGTATATCGAAAACCAAGGTGTATTAGAATCAGCAGCAGTATTCAATCAAATTGCCAATTGTTATATGAAACTTAACAAATATAAAGAAGCGTTGGCATATATTGAAGATGGTATAAAGATGAATGATATTCTAATTATGCAGGCTTTAAAAAGAAATGAAATTGTTGTGAATGAAAATTTGAGTAATTTTGAAAAGGCATATAACTTAATGAAGAAATATGTGAAAGCATATCCAGAGGACGAAAGTGCACAAAGTGAACTTACATTTTTAAAAACAAGGCTTCCTGATGCGGTTGTTATAAAGGAAGAAGAATAAGGTCTATGATTCAAAGTTTTTGGAGGCGGTTATGCGTGAGTTATATGATTTGACCCAAAAGGAGGAACGTCTTGTTTTAGTGGCAGTTGCCACACAGGATGGAGATGATACAAAGGATTCATTAGAAGAACTAGAAGAACTTGCAAGGACTGCTGGAGCCGCAACCGTTGCAAAAGTCATACAAAATAGAGAGAGTGTTCATCCTGGGACTTACATAGGTAAGGGCAAGATGGAAGAAGTAAAGGAATTGGTTTACTCCTTAGGTGCTACAGGAGTTGTATGTGATGATGAGTTATCACCGGCTCAACTAAAGAATCTAGAAGATGTTTTGCAAACAAAAGTTATGGACAGAACAGTTATTATATTGGATATATTTGCTCAGCATGCCAATACAAAAGAAGGAAAAATTCAGGTAGAACTGGCACAACTAAGGTACCGAGCTACAAGACTGGTTGGAATGCGCAATTCTATGTCTAGACTTGGTGGTGGAATTGGAACAAGAGGGCCTGGAGAGAAAAAACTTGAAGTAGATAGAAGATTGGTTAGAGATAGAATATCCCAGTTAAAGAGGGAACTAACTGAGGTGAAACAAAACAGAGAAACGGCAAGGGAGTTAAGAAACAAAAGCATTACGCCAATTGTTGCCATAGTTGGGTATACCAATGCTGGTAAATCTACTCTTTTAAATCATTTAACAGGTTCTAAGGTATTAGAAGAGGATAAATTATTTGCAACCCTAGATCCTACTACAAGAAGTCTTTTCTTACCTGGTGGGGAACAGGTTTTATTTACAGATACCGTAGGATTTATAAGAAAACTTCCCCATCATCTCATTGATGCTTTTCGTAGCACCCTTGAGGAAGCAAAACATGCAGACCTTATACTTCATGTAGTTGATGCAGCTAACCCTTGTGCCTATAAACAGATGCACGTGGTCTATGATACCCTACATCAGCTTAATATCAAAGAAAAAAAGATTATAACAGCACTGAATAAACAGGATTTACTTACCAACGATCAAATTATCAAAGATTTTAAAGCGGATAAAACCATTAAAATATCTGCCAGGGAAAATACAGGGATTGAGAAGTTAAAAGAGGCGATTGAAGAAATATTAAGAGATAGAAAAGTCCTAATAGAAAGAATATTTTCTTATCAAGAAGCTGGTAAAATACAGCTTATGCGAAAGTATGGGCAACTCTTAATAGAGGATTACCGAGAAGATGGAATTTATGTTAAGGCATACCTTCCAAGAGATATGTATCATTCCTTAAAATGAGGAATTAGACAAAAAATATAAAAAATAGATAAAATTCGTTTTTTTCAACAAAAAGATGTCTGTTGTGATAAGTATAAAAACAATAGAAAATTTTTTACTATAAATTCAGAATTTATAAAAATAAATAGGAAATAATGACTAGATAAAACACTATATATTGTGCTGGGTAATCAATTAAGAATATATATTGTGGAAATTCCCCCTTGACGATAAGGGGGAATTTTGCTATCATTGAAACTAACGATATGAAGTGAATTGAAAAATATGGTAGTCAATTTTAACAGTATCTGGGACTAATTGTTAAAGTATAACCTGACCAAAGATGGTGCTGTATAATCATACTATACGGCATTTTGCTTACATAGGCCGCTTTAACACTTTAATCCGCTAAGCTTATCAAAGGGGGATATTAATATGTTTCATGTTGTAAAAAGAGATGGCGAAATAGCAGAATTTCATATGAACAAGATTTCAGATGCAATATCAAAGGCGTTTAAAGCTACAGAGAAATTTTTTACAGAGGATATCATTAATTTATTGGCTTTAAGGGTTACTGCTGATTTTCAAGGAAAGATTTTAAATAACAGGATTTCAGTGGAAGAAGTTCAAGACAGTGTGGAACATGTATTAGAACAGACAGGCTATACCGACGTAGCCAAAGCTTACATACTCTATCGTAAGAACCGCGAGAAGATAAGAAACATGAAATCAACAATCCTTGATTATAAAGAAATTGTTGATAGCTATGTAAAGGAAGAGGACTGGAGAGTAAAAGAGAATTCGACTGTTACCTATTCAGTAGGTGGTTTGATTCTTCATAATTCAGGTTCTGTTACTGCTAATTATTGGTTATCTGAAGTATATGATAATGAAATTGCTTCTGCACATAGAAATGCAGATATTCATATACATGATTTATCCATGTTAACAGGGTATTGCGCGGGTTGGTCCTTAAAACAGCTGATTACAGAAGGTCTTGGAGGAATCCCTGGCAAGATAACTTCTTCACCTGCAAGTCATTTGTCCACTTTGTGTAACCAGATGGTTAACTTTTTGGGTATCATGCAAAATGAATGGGCAGGAGCACAGGCGTTTTCTTCTTTTGATACGTATTTAGCACCATTTGTTAAAATTGATAATCTATCTTACCGTGAGGTAAAACAATGTATTCAATCCTTTATATATGGTGTAAACACACCAAGTAGATGGGGTACCCAAGCCCCATTTTCTAATATTACAATGGACTGGACAGTTCCTAATGACCTGGCAGAATTACACTGTATGATCGGTGGTAAAGAAGTAGAGTTTAAATATAAAGATTGTAAAAGTGAAATGGATATGGTGAACAGAGCCTTTATTGAAATTATGATTGAAGGCGATGCCAACGGAAGAGGTTTTCAATATCCTATTCCTACTTACTCCATTACTAAGGATTTTGACTGGTCAGATACCCTTAATAATCGATTACTATTTGAAATGACTGCGAAGTATGGTACACCTTATTTTTCAAACTATATCAATAGTGATATGGAACCAAGTGATGTAAGGTCAATGTGCTGTAGATTACGTCTTGATCTTAGAGAACTTCGTAAAAAAACTGGTGGTTTCTTTGGTTCCGGCGAGAGTACAGGCTCCATAGGTGTTGTGACCATTAATATGCCAAGGATTGCTTATTTGTCAGAATCTAAAATTGATTTTTACAAACGACTAGATCGCATGATGGATATTTCTGCCCGTTCCTTAAAGGTGAAAAGAGGGGTTATTACAAAGTTACTAGAAGAAGGTTTGTATCCATATACGAAGAGATATTTAGGAACCTTTAGCAACCACTTTTCTACCATTGGTTTAGTAGGCATGAACGAAGTTGGATTAAATGCTTCTTGGCTTTTAAAGGATATGACGCATAAAGAAACCCAGGAATTTACCATTGAAGTCCTAAATTTTATGAGAGATAGACTGTCTGACTATCAAGAAAAATATGGAGATTTATATAATCTAGAAGCTACACCAGCTGAATCTACAAGTTTTCGTTTGGCGAAACATGATAGAAAACATTATCCTTCCATAAAAACAGCGGGGTATGAAGGTGATACACCATATTATACAAACAGTTCTCACTTGCCAGTAAGCTATACACCAGATATTTTTGAGGCATTAGATGTACAAGATGATATACAGACATTGTATACCTCAGGAACTGTATTCCATGGCTTTTTAGGGGAAAAATTGCCGGATTGGGAAGCAGCCGCTAAGCTAGTCAAAACCATTGCAAATAATTATAAACTTCCTTATTATACCATGTCACCTACCTACTCAATCTGTAAAAATCATGGATATTTAAGAGGCGAACAATTTAAATGCCCTGAGTGTGGACAGAATGCAGAGGTTTATTCAAGAATAACCGGATATTACAGACCAGTTCAAAATTGGAATGAGGGTAAATCACAGGAATATAAGAATAGAGAATTATATGATACAAAACGTTTTCGTGTGAATCCAATGAAAAAGGCTGTGATTACCTTGGATAAAGAAGAAGTTGCAGCTACATTGCATACAGAGGAAGGACTAGACACCCTATATTTATTTACAACGAAAACTTGTCCTAATTGTAAGTTGGCAAAGGATATACTAGGTGACCTACCATATGTTACAATTGATGCTGGGGAAAATGTAGAACTTGCAAGAGAATATGGTATTATGCAGGCTCCAACCTTGATTGTAAAAGATGAGGATACGTATAAAAAATACAGTAATGTCTCAAATATTACGACGTATATAGAGAGTTTGATTTAATCGAAGGATTAAAACCGTATCCTATAAAGAATCGTTTGACCGAAGTGGCTGTATACGTTATAATTTTTATAGTCTATGAAGATGTGTTGTAAATTGTCAGAATGTTCTTTAAGGCAATTTACAACATTCTTTCTATTAACTCAATCTAGGAAGTAGCCCACTTCTATGAGCAGGGATAAGAACAAATACCACTAAGTTATGAAAAAGGAGCAAATATAATGAGTTTAGCGGATCAGATTTTTATAGATATGTGCAAAGATATTTTGGACAATGGTGTAAGTACGGAAGGTGAGAAAGTACGTCCTAAATGGGAGGATGGAACGAGTGCTTATACGATAAAAAAATTTGGCGTAGTAAATAGATATGATTTATCAAAGGAATTTCCAGCGTTTACCCTAAGAAGAACAGCTATAAAGAGTTGTATAGATGAAATATTATGGATTTGGCAGAAAAAATCTAATAATATTAATGAGTTAAACAGTCGTATATGGGATAGCTGGGCGGATGAAGAAGGCTCTATTGGTAAGGCTTATGGCTATCAATTAGGAGTAAAACATCAATATAAAGAGTGTCTTATGGATCAGGTAGACCGTGTGTTATATGATTTAAAAAACAATCCCTATAGTCGTAGAATTATGACAAACATATATGTGCATAGTGACTTACATGAGATGCACTTATATCCATGTGCATATAGTATGACTTTTAACGTAACAAAGGTAAATGGACAGGATAAACTTGTTTTAAATGGTATCCTAAATCAACGTTCCCAAGACATACTAGCGGCAAACAATTGGAATGTGTGCCAATACGCAGTTCTCATGCATATGTTTGCACAAGTGTGTGATATGCAGGTGGGCGAATTGGTTCATGTCATAGCAGATGCCCATATTTACGACCGTCATATTCCAGTAATTAAGGAGATGATTACAAGAACTACTTATGATGCACCTAAGTTCTATATGAATCCAGAGATTAAGGATTTTTATCAGTTTACAACGGATGATTTTAGATTAGATGATTATGTGACAGGTCCTAAAATTGAAAACATACCAGTTGCCATTTAACGGGAAATCATACCCCTTTGTAAAGGATAAGAAGAATATTAGATAGAATGGAGTAATAAATGAATTTAATTGTTGCAGTTGATAAAAACTGGGCCATTGGCAATGAAAATAAATTATTAATCAGTATTCCAGAAGATATGCGTTTTTTTAGAGATGAAACAATGCATAAAGTAGTTATTATGGGAAGAAATACATTAGAAACCTTTCCTGGAGGAAGACCACTTAAAAATAGAGTCAATATAGTGATTTCCTCTAGAGAAAATTATACTGTTAATGATGCTATTGTAGTACACAGTGTAGAAGAAGCCTTAGAGGCAGTTAAGGATTATAAGACAGAAGATGTATATGTTATTGGTGGCGCTAGTATTTATGAACAAATGATGGATTACTGTAATGTGGCTCATGTTACTAAGATAGATTATGCCTATCAGGCAGATACTTATTTTCCTAATATGGATGAAAAAAAGGAATGGACAATTACAGCAGAATCCGATGAACGTACCTATTATGATATAGAGTATGCTTTTTATAAATACGAAAAGAAGTAAGGACAATTAGAAAGGAACCTGAAATGTTAGATAAAATTAAGGATAACGTCTTATTTAAAGGTTTAGGGACAAAAGAAATTAAAGATTGCTTAGACTCTTCAGGTGCCAGGATTAAAGAATATGATAAAAATCAGATTATTTTTAGCCAGATGGATCCTCCTAAGTCACTATATGTATTGATTGAAGGAAGTGTCATGGTGTGTAAGGATAGTCCAGATGGTAGGCGCTTCATTGTTACTAATATTGAAGAAAAGGACATATTCGGAGAGGTTTTTGTATTCTTAAAAAAAGCAGAGTATAATCATTATGTGGTTTGTAATGTAAAATCAGCAGTGTTAGAGATACCAAAAGAATATTTTTTTAGTTCAAATGATAAATCAAGTGCAGCACACTCAGTAATGATACAAAACATGCTTGGTATATTAGCCCAGAAGGCTTATTTTCTTAATAATAAAGTTCAATTATTAACCAGTGGAACATTAAGACAGAAGATCATAAGATATCTACTAGAAAATTGCATAGATGGCTGTGTAAAGCTTACAATGAACCGAGAGGAATTATCCGCATTTTTAAATGTTGCAAGACCTTCCTTGTCCCGCGAATTAATACATATGCAAGAAGATGGGTTAATCTTAGCAGATAAGGATTTTATAAGGATCCCAGATGTGAAGCTATTAGGTATGGAATTGTATTAAGACAGAACCTATAGAAACTGTCAACTGTAGATACCTCTTAATTTTTTTATACTTTATCTAGGACTTTTTTGTGAATTACATAATTTGAGGTTGAATAGTTATCTATTCATTGAATTTAGAATAAAAAGTTCTTGATAAAGTATGACAATAGAGATAATATAGGTTATAAAAAAGAAGGAAGGAAGAAGATTTATGCTAAACATAAGAATCGAAAAAACTGTGAACCCTAAAGTAAAGCCAGAAGAAAGTAATCCTTTAAAATTTGGTACTATCTTTACAGATCATATGTTTATTATGAATTATGATATGGGTAAAGGTTGGAATAATCCAAGAATTGTACCTTATGAGCCACTTACACTAGATCCTGCTGCAATGGTATTTCATTACGGACAAGAGATGTTTGAGGGGCTAAAGGCATATAAGGCAGAAGATGGTAGAGTCTTATTATTTAGACCTGAAAAAAATATAGAACGTGCCAATAGAACCAATAATAGAATATGCATTCCAGAAATTCCAGAGGAAGATTTTCTTCAGGCTATTAAAGAAGTGGTGAAAACAGACCAGGATTGGATACCTACAAAGCCTGGAACTTCACTGTATATTAGACCTTTTATTATTGCAACGGATCCTTTTCTTGGAGTAAGACCCTCAGATTCCTATATGTTTATTATCATATTATCTCCAGTAGGTGCTTATTATCCAGAAGGCTTGAATCCAGTTAAAATATGGATTGAGGATGATTATGTAAGAGCAGTTAAGGGAGGAATCGGTGAAGCTAAAACTGGTGCAAACTACGTAGCTTCTATGAAAGCTCAAGTAAAAGCCCATGAAGAAGGGTATTCTCAGGTGCTATGGGTAGATGGTATTGAAAGAAAATATATAGAAGAAGTTGGAGCTATGAATATTTTCTTTAAAATAAATGGTACCATTGTCACACCAGAACTAAACGGAAGTATATTACCAGGTGTTACAAGAGACTCAGTCATTAGTCTTTGTAAAAAATGGAATGTACCTGTTGAAGAGAGAAAAATATCTATAGATGAAATCTATGAAGCACATAAAAATGGTACATTAGAGGAAGCCTTTGGTTCTGGAACAGCTGCTGTCATCTCTCCTGTTGGTCAATTAAGATGGGGAGAAACGATCATGCAGGTAAAAGATGGTGGAATCGGTGAATATAGCCAAAAAATTTATGATGCTATCACAGGTATTCAATTAGGTAATCTAGAAGATACCATGAACTGGACAAATGAAGTAAAATAAATATAAAAAATGACGCCTTCAAAGAACTATTTGGCGTCATTTTTAGTTCCTTCTATACACTCTTTGGGGGATTTTTCATGGATAAACTGAATGAAACTTTTCATGCTATTTTTCGTAGTGTCTTCATCCGTTATTAATATTTCACATACTTGAGTGGGAAATAGCCATACAATTTGTAATTTGCTCATAGGTGTTAAACGAAAAGGTGAGGATGCTGCTGCTTTAACAGGATATTTCAAAAGAAAATCCTGATCTAGATTTGTCTCTATTTTTCCTTTAAACACCAATTCCTGATCTCTGTATTGACCTAGAATAATATGGACTTTATCCTGGTCAAGAATATAATAACCACAAACTACATAATAATGATAAGCAGATATTAAAACATTAATCCATTCCTTCGTAGTTGTAGCGGGATAGTAAAGACTATTGATGTGTTTTGCGATAATGCCATCTAAATTATTTCTTTTTGCTAAATAGAACATGCTAATACCATGTTGTAAAACATATCTAGAGGCAGCAAGTCTTAAGGTGTCATTAACGGTTTCTTCAAGTAGTTTTTTTCGTTCCATGAGAGGGACTGTCACTAAGGGTTTGTTATTTAAATATATCATATCAAAAGCTATAAAACTAGCAGGAAATTCTTTTTCAAGAATTGGACCTTTAGGAATCCCAACTCTTGGCGTTCTTTTTTCTATACCTGCTTTATCAGAAACGCCTCGCTTTAATACGATAATTACACCATCAAGAATACATTTGCATTTGACATGAGCATGTATGGTAATTAGTTCAGGAAAATAGTCATTTAATAAAACATTGTGTTTGTCTATTAATGTGGTAGAGGTTTCATCAAGGTAGGCAAGACAACGTATACCGTTTAATTTTAATTCATAAATATATTTATCGGAATCAAAAGGTCTTGAAAGATTATCGATTGACATAGGTTTTAAATTTTTACTTTGAAAATAATCCATGGGAACAAACCTCCTATCATAATATAAGGCTGAAACAGGATAATGTGTTTGGTAATGACTGAATTTATCAAGTATAATAGAAATTTTGACAATGTAGTTTGAGTTAGTTATATAAAATAGTATTTGATTTTTAAAATAAAATATGAAAATTAAATTATGGAAGTTTAGGATAATCATAAATTCATGGGGAATGTATCCGTTTTAATATTACAATTCAGATTTATGGTAAATGAATGCAAATGAAGTACAAAACCAATAAAATATGGAATACACGAAAAAAAATAAATTAAAAATAAAGGTTGGGAGGGAAATTATGTTAGTAATATTACAAGAATTAAGAGAAATTAATATACTATCTATTATTGTGCGTTTGACTTTAGCCATTCTATGCGGGGGTATTATTGGCTATGATCGAGGTAAAAAGAGAAGGCCAGCTGGGATACGAACTCATATACTAGTTTGTATTGGGGCGGCATTGGTTATGACCACCAATCAATATGTGGTAGAAGTAATGCATTATAGTGCTGACCCTACAAGATTAGGTGCCCAAGTTATTAGCGGTATCGGCTTTTTGGGAGCAGGTACAATTTTAATTACGGGAAAACAGCAAGTAAAAGGGCTTACCACTGCAGCAGGATTATGGGCATCGGCTTGTATGGGGCTAGCAATTGGGATCGGTTTTTATGAGGGTGCTATCATTGGATGCATATTTATATTTGCAAGCATAACTATTTTACATCGATTTGATGCCTTTGTTATGTCAAAGACTAAGCTGATGGAACTTTTTGTGGAGTTGACTTCTGTTAAGGCTATCAGTACGGTACTAGCAGTAATCAAAGGCAGTGAAATGAGCATTGTGAATGTGGAGCTTACTAAGACTGGTAATGCTGAGGATACCGTGGGAATTTTTATTACAATTAAACAAAAAGGAAGACATGATCATGATAGTGTTATACTCTTATTAAGTACCTTAGAGGATGTGGTTACTGTTGAGGAAATATAATTCTTTATGTAATGCTAATCATCATGTGTAAGTCATTGAAAAGTCCAGATTTTTTATATGCTTTATCTAAATTTACGAACCATTAGTAACTTCTTAACTAGTAATCACTGATGTTTAAACGAATAGAAACCTTCTATGTACCCCATATTAAATGTATAAGATGACACATTGAATTACCAATATGGGTATGCTATACTTTAAAACAATATTTTGTTTGGAGGTTAATTATGAATTTTGACAGAAAGTGGATAGCCGATCCAAGAGTTTATTCTAAAGGTAGGATAAAAGCCCATTCCAGCCATAATTATTATAGTAATATACAAGAGGTTTTATCTGACAAGAGCAGTTTTAAATATTCGTTAAATGGGAATTGGAGATTTCATTATGCTAAAAACATAGAGGAAGCGATTGAAGGTTTTGAAAAGCTTGATTTTAACTGCAAAGGATTTGATCATATAAAGGTACCTGGACATATGCAGTTACAAGGTTATGATGTGCCTCAGTATGTTAATGTTATGTATCCCTGGGATGGACATGAGGATATACTTCCTGGAGAGATCCCTATAGAGTTTAACCCGGTCGGAAGTTATGTTAAGTATTTTACAGTACCTAATGAACTAAAAAATGGTCCTCTCTATATTTCTTTTCAAGGTGTTGAAAGTGCCTTTGCCCTATGGTTAAACGGTGAATTCATTGGATATAGTGAAGATTCTTTTACGCCAGCAGAATTTGATTTGTCCGCTAAGGTCATAGATGGTGAAAACAAATTAGCGGTACAAGTTTATAAGTGGTCCTCTGGTAGTTGGCTTGAAGATCAGGATTTTTGGCGCTTTTCAGGTATTTTTAGAGAGGTATATTTATATACTGTACCTAAAATCCATGTATATGATATGTTTGCTAAGACCTATTTATCAGATGATTATAAAAAGGGAGAATTAGACCTTTCTATAGAGTTAGTGGGAGAACGAAAAGGTAGTGTTGAACTTAAATTATATGAAGGAAGTAAAAAGTCTTACGTTGAAGCGAATCAGCTTGTAGAAGTTGCAAGCTTAACAACAGAAGTAGATGAAAATCTAAAAGTAAGCCTTCCTGTTTCCTTACCTAAATTATGGAGTGCAGAAGTACCTAATTTATATACCCTAGAAATTATATTGCGAAATGAAAATAAAGAGATTCAAGAAATGATTGTACAAAATATTGGCTTTAGAAAATTTGAGTTAAAAGATGGTCTTATGCTGATTAACGGTAAACGTATTGTTTTTAATGGAGTAAACCGACATGAATTCAGTTGTTATAATGGTAGAAGTATTACAAGAGAAGAAATGTTAGCCGATGTGATAACCATCAAACAAAACAATATGAATGCAGTGAGGACTTCCCATTATCCAAATCAATCCTACTTCTATGAATTGTGTGATGAGTATGGTTTATACGTGATTGATGAAACAAATTTAGAGACCCATGGAACTTGGCAGGTGGTAACGGGTTATTCAGAACATACCCTTCCAGATGGACATGAAGAATGGCATGATATCTTATTAGATAGAGGAAATTCTCTTTTCCAGAGGGACAAAAACCATCCTAGCGTAATCATCTGGTCCTGTGGTAATGAATCCTATGGTGGTAAGAATATTTATGAACTGTCTAAATTTTATCATGAGGTGGATGATACGAGGTTGGTTCATTACGAAGGTATCTTCCATGATAGAAGATACAATGATACCAGTGATATGGAAAGTCAAATGTATCCGTCTGTTGAAAGTATTAAAAACTTTTTAAAGGAAAATACAGAGAAGCCATTTATTTGTTGTGAATATACCCATTCTATGGGTAATTCTAACGGAGCTATGTTTAAATATACCCAATTAACAGAAGAAGAACCAAGATATCAGGGCGGATTTATATGGGATTATATTGATCAGGCAATCATAAAGAAAGACCGATACGGAAAAGAGTTCTTTGCTGTTGGTGGGGATTTTTCAGATAGATCCTGTGATTTTAATTTCTGTACGAACGGTATTGTTTATGCTGATAGAAAAGTAACGCCTAAGATGCAAGAAGTGAAGTTCTTATATCAAGGGATTACTGTTGAGCCAAGTAAAGATAAAGTATTCATACGCAATAAGAATCTTTTTGTAAATACTAATATTTATACAGGAAAGGTTACTCTTACAAGGAATGGTAAAGTAATTTTAACCAAATCCTTTGTTGCAAATGTCAATCCTTTGGAAAGTGCTACCATAGAACTTCCTGTAGCTGTTCAGAATATTCCTGGCGAATATGGTGTATTGGTATCATTTCATCTAAAAGAAGATACTCTTTGGGCAAAAGCAGGACATGAAGTAGCCCATGGTCAACATGTATATGTAACAAAGGGAGTAGCACTTGAAGTTGACCATAGGCAACATGTATATGTAACAAAGGGAGTAGCACTTGAAGTTGACCATAGGCAACATGTATATGTAACAAAGAAAGAAGCACTTGAAAAAGTGAGTTTAGAGCCTGTAGAAGTAATTGTAAGTGATTTTAATATTGGAGTAAAAGGTAAGGACTTTCATGCCATGTTTTTAAGAAGTCAAAGAGGATTAATTTCTTATCGCTATGGCGGAAAAGAAATGATTGGTGATTCACCACTTCCTAACTTTTGGAGAGGAATTACTGAAAATGATGCAGGTAATCGTTTATCCTTTAGAAGTGCACAATGGAAGATAGCTAGCTTGTATGGTGCAGTAAAAGATACCAAGTGGGAAATCTATTCGGATAAATTTATTATTCATTATGAATATGAATTGCCAACAGTTCCAGCATCAGGATGTATGCTAAGTTATACAGTATATGGAGATGGAGAAATTAAAGTTTCTCTAGATTATAAAAAAACAGAAGGGCTAGCAGATTTACCTGAATTTAGCGTATTAATGAAAATGGATGCTTCCTTCAATCAGGTGACTTGGTATGGAAACGGACCATCTGAATCCTATTGTGATAGACAGATGGGTAGCATACTTGGAATATATGAAGAACAAATAAAAGACATACCACAGTATGTAACACCACAGGAATATGGCAATAAAACTGAGGTAAGATATGCTAAGATTACTGATGAAACAGGAAGAGGGTTGCTATTTTCTTGTAATGTGGTGGATCATAATGAAACGCCAATGGAGTTTAGTGCAATTCCTTATACACCACATGAGCTCGATTTGGCAAAACATGCCTATGAACTTCCACAAATACATCATACTGTCATACGAGCTTCTCTAAAACAGATGGGTGTAGCAGGTGATGATAGTTGGGGATCTAGAACCCATGATGAATTTCTAGTAAGAAATGAAGATTTACATTTTGAATTTACCATGAAAGGTATTGTTTAAGTGTTATAGCCAATTAGTAATATAGCTAATAAGTAGTATAGCTAATAAAAGAAAAGTGTATAATCAGTACTGCTAATAAATAGTAAAAATTAAGAATATTTTTACAGTATAAAAATACAGCCACAGGGACTATTATCCGTGTGGCTGTATTTAATAAGTTTAAGATTCCTAGTGTATCAGTGATGATGATCTTCTTCTAAGGATTGTTCATAACTAAAGTCTAGTAACCTGTGATAATAAGAACCTAGCTCATCAAAATTAAAGCAGTATTTAAAATTATCAATGGATTTATCCTTAAAGTAAAGTACATGCTTAAACTCAGGATGATCTGCGTGTTCAAACACAAAACTTTCGCCACTTTTTTTAAAGATATTAACAACATCTTCAATCGTAAAGATCTGCTTATTCACAAGTTCAATCATATCTCTTAAAAAGTAATTATCTTTGTTGCTATCTTTTATTTTTAGAATGCCATCTTTTAAAACAGTAAATTTAAATCTTTTATTTATTAAAAGAGCGCAGGAAAAGCCAGGAACCTTCGTATTCATGTATTCAGAGAAACCATGTAGATAATTATCCATGTCTTCTACATTTTGAAAATCTGTATGAAGTAAATGGTTTAATAAATCTAAATCATAATAAATACTAAAACTTTCATCATGGCTGTAACCTAACTTTAAAATGCCTTCATAGATCGTCGTTTCAACATTTTCTTTTAAGTCAATCCATTCTTTTTTCTCACTCATATAGATCTCCCGTATATGCTAATTTTTCTATTACAATGTGTATCAGTGTCATTTTATAATACAAAAAAGAGGTTGTCAAACATAATCAATCTCTTTCGTCTTACTACAGAAAATTGTCAGTATAGAATTGGATAAACTTTATCTGCATATGATAGTTATTGAAGAAATTTATTAGGATAGCAATATGATGGAGTGAGTGTCAAATGAAAATGAAAGTACTAAAAGCCATTATGATCGGCCTTTTTCTTTTTTTACTATTGCGTTTGTTTATTGTAAACACATTTTCAAACGCAAATGATGGAGATAATAAAAAACAAGGATCCATAGTTGAACTTTACTCTAAAGAAGGTGAAAATCCGGTTTTTAAAGTAAAGGATAACTTCGCGAAAAAGGTGGAGAAAGAAAATGAGGAGGCAAGATTAAAAGTATTTAAAGAAAACCAGAGAAAAAAATACATGGCCCTTTATCCTGATATGTATGTGGAGGGGGTTAAGCCAATCATTTTACTGGAAGAAAAGAAGATGGCATATCTTACATTTGATGATGGTCCTAGTTATAATACGACTAAAATTCTTGAGATACTAAAGGAATATGATGTAAAAGCAACTTTCTTTATTTTAGGAAGTACCATAACAGAGGAGGGAAAAGCTTGCTTAAAGACTATGGCAGAAGAGGGGCATGCAATTGGTATACATACCTATTCCCATAAACCAGAAGATATTTACTCCTCTGTAGAAGCTTTTTTGAATGATTTTTATTTGAGCTATCAACTAATTTATGATACGACAGGGGTAAAACCTAATATTTTTAGATTTCCCTGGGGAAGCGTTAATACATATAACAAAAAAATACGAAGCGAATTGATTGCAGAGATGGAGAGGAGAGGATTTACCTATTATGATTGGAATGTAGATTCTAAGGATTCAGTAGGAAATCCCAATGAGTATAAAATCACAAGGAATATAGCTAAGGATTTGCATAAATATAACAATCCAATTATTTTACTCCATGATGCATCTGTAAATAAACGCACAGTGAAAACCTTACCTTTGGTCATCGAAAAAATAAAAGAAGACGGATTTGATTTTGACACCTTAGACCATAGAGAACCATTTCAGTTTTGATAGATAAAAATTATCACTTTCCACTTTCTAAAGCATATATTAATAGGGAATAAGTAGAACAAAGAGTGAAAGAATGAATTTAAATCATCGAACTAGAAAAGATATCATACTTAAACCTGATTTAGGTCATGACCTTAGTAGACAGGTAAAGAATAGCAACATAAGAGTTTATCCAGCTCAAATGGACACACAATCTTTTGGTAAGTTAAGAGTTAACGTAACTTCTGATGTGGGATTTAGACCAATAGAAAATGCCAGAGTAAGTATATCAATAGCTGGAGATCCACAATCTGTTGTGGAGGAATTTACAACAGATAGCTTAGGTCGTACTGGAGAGATTGAGCTTCCAACACCTCCACTTGAATATAGCTTGGATCAAAATATTTTTGAACAGCCCTATTCTAACTATACTGTAAAAGTTACTGCAAATGGATTCAAAAGTGTTGAAGTAAATGGTACAGAATTATTACCGACAGTAACGGCACTTCAACCAGTTTCATTGGAGGTAGATCCAGAAGTAATTGGAGAACGTTTATATGTAATTCCTCCTCACACTTTATATGGTGATTATCCTCCCAAAATTGCGGAAGCAGAGATAAAACCCATAGAAGGTAGTGGAGAGATTGTTCTACGAGAAGTAGTAATTCCTGAATTTGTAATCGTACATGACGGACCGCCTTCTGATAGTTCTGCTGCCAACTATTATATTCGATATAGCGATTATATTAAAAATGTTGCATCTAGTGAAATTTATGCAACATGGCCAGCAGCTACCATAACAGCTAATGTATTGGCAATTATGTCATTTACCTTAAATCGTGTATTTACAGAGTGGTATAGAAATCAAGGTTATACCTTTACCATAACCTCTTCGACGGCTTTTGATCACAAATGGATGAGAGGCCGTAATATCTATGACACGATAAATACCGCTGTAGATCAGGTTTTTAACAACTACCTATCAAGGCCCAACGTAAGGCAACCCATTCTAACCCAATACTGTGATGGAAGAAATGTTACCTGTCCTGGATGGATGACC
>JBKEAO010000021.1:0-41405 GCA_047972335.1 Anaerocolumna sp.
ATGATTCTTCTTTAAAAATATCGCCCATGCATCATTGATACTAATTCCATTGGTTTGTATAAAAAAATCAGTTCTAATCTTTTTACTATTATATTTTGTTACTAGTTCTACAAATTTCTCATAAAATTCTAAGCCAATTAGGGTCGGTTCGCCACCTTGAAATGCAAAACCAACCATATTATCTGCATATTCTAAGGCTTTCGTTACGATGTTCTCCATCGTGCACTCTGACCTAAAACCATAATTTTTAACCCCTCTATGTTCCATTACATCATAATAAAAACAATACTTACAATTCATATTACAATTTCCAGAGGAAGGCTTTATTAAAATCGTTTGATTCGGCATATACTACCTCCAATTTACTAATGGTGTGACACGGGGACAGGTTAGCTGTCACATTTTATTGTGACAACTAACCTGTCCCTATGTCACACGCAGGACATGGATTTAACCAATGCACTTCAAAGCCTCATGGCTTTGTTTGCGGAACACATTTCAGTGTTATCTGCAGATATCACATCTTGTATAAAAAGTAAAGTGAGTGATTGGATGATGTCTCAGGCATCATTTATACAGGCTTTATTTGGGGATATCTGCTGGGAAAGTTGAGTTATAAAGAAATTATTATTTTTCCTTTATTATATATAACTGTTCAAATTTTTGTTTTTCATTTTCATATATATTAAAATATTCGCAAACTTCAATGGCAAAATCTACAAATGCATAGCCTTTAGCAGTAACAACATTCCTATCTACCACAGAACGACAATCTACATAATTATTCCAATTAAAAGGATCATCACACTTTAAATCTAATATTTTTTCTGAACTACAAGAAGTTGTATATTTATATGAATTTAAAATTCCAGCCCTACCTAAAAATTGCGGGGCAAAACAAATGGCAGCTACAAGTTTTTCTTCAGTTACAATTTTTGTAATTAAAGGGCAAATATCATTTTGCTTATTGTTGATTGGACCACCAGGAATTATTAATCCTTCTATATCTTCAAAATTTGTAATTGAGCTAATTTCTTTATCTGGAATATAAGTTAAGCCAGATTGAGCTAATTTCGGTTCTAAGTCTTCGGATATAGATATAATTTCTTTTTCTCCAGCTTTATTTAGTCTATGTAATAGTAGACTAATTTCAAAATCGGCCATTTCATTGTATATATAGCATAGTATTTTTCCCATAAATAAATCCTTCCATTATAATATCACTACAATTCATCTCATCACTAAAGTAACAAGTATTTTTCTCAAGTTAATAAAATTTAATTTAATGACTAATCTTTGGTTCAAGAAAACTGGGTATTCAATATTACTTTATCTTTCTATTATAATTTATTAATGAGCCGGCCATAACAATTTTCTTTTCATCTTCTGTCATTTCACTAATAAATAGGTTTATTCTTTTAATTTCACTTGAGTTTTCTCTAATAATATAGGCTTTTATATTATCCATGTTTTCCTTTAATGCAGTAATTACATTTGGTACGAATACATAGTCCCCAACTTCAAAATTAGGCGTTTCTTTACATTAGAAAGGTACCATACCCCAGTTCATAACATTAGAACGATATCTTTTTGTTGCATATTCTAAAAAATGTTGGCTAAACCACCAAGAACACGTTGGCAACTGGCTGCTTGTTCACGAGCGAAGCCATCTCCTTGCTTACATAACTCCTTATATTTATACATAGCTTTACTCTGTTTTCATTCTCAAATTATAGCTTTTGCAATCCCAAACGATAGCTTTCCATTCTCGGGTCTTTGACATTTAGGTATCTTTCCGATGTAGTGAAACCACACTCTCCACATGTGTCGTATGTCCAAACTGGTCCACTGCCACCACTTTTTTAAGCTCATATCCTCTATCACAAAGATATCTTAAATCCCTTGCTAATGTTGCAGGGTCACAAGATACGTATACAACCTTTTTGGGTGCCATGGTAACAATGGTATCAAGAAGAGAGATATCACAGCCTTTTCTTGGTGGATCCACTACAATTACTTCTGCATAAATTCCATCTTCTTTGTACTTTTCTGGTAATACTTCTTCTGCTGCCCCTACAAAAAACTCAGTGTTGGTAATATGATTAATCATAGCATTCTCCCTAGCATCCTCTATGGCCTGGGGAACAATCTCTACACCATATACCTTCTTCGCCTTTCCCGCTAAGAATAAGGATATGGTACCAATACCACAATACAAATCCCAAACCGTCTCATGACCTTTTAAATCTGCATATGCAAGGGCCTTTTCATATAGTTTTTTCGTTTGGCCCGGATTTACTTGATAAAAAGAAAGAGGTGATATCTGATATTTTATGTCTCCAATATAATCTGTTATATAAGGTTTTCCCCACAAAGGAATAACCTTTTCACCAAGGATTACATTGGTCTTTTCTTTATTAATATTTATACTAATACTTGTCATTCCAGGTATTTTAATGAAATCCTCAACTAGGTTTTCACTATGCGGAAGAGACTTGCCGTTTATGATGATACATACCATAATCTCACCCGTCTCAAATCCTACACGAGTTAAAACATGACGTATTAAGCCTTCATGCCTTTCTTCATCATAAACACTAATCTTGTATTTATTGATAAATGCTCTAACAATGGGAAGTATGGAATCATTTTCTTTGGCTTGGATATAACAATGTCCACTATCAATGATGGAATGGGTACCACCTGCATAAAATCCCATTAAAAGCTTGCCGTCTCTGCTTGTTCCTACAGGATACTGAGCCTTATTTCTATAATGATAAGGTTCCTCCATGCCAATAATGGGCTCTAATTCATACGTAGAAGAAAAACCACCAATTCTAGTTAAGCAGTTAATAACTTTATTTTGCTTATATTCTAACTGTTTCTCATAGTTAAAATGCATAATAGAACAACCGCCGCATTTATCAGCGATTTCACAAATTGGCTTTACACGAAAAGGTGAGGGCTGTAATATTTCCATCAGTCTTGCATACCCATAATTCTTCTTAAGCTTCATAGCCTTAACCCTGACTTGATCGCCCACAAGAGCATTTTTTACAAATAGGGTATATCCATTCAGTTTACCGATTCCTTCACCATCAGAACCTATATCTTCAATTGTTATAATACATTCATCATTTTTCTTTAAATCCATTGCTATCTCTCTTTTCGCACCAGTCTAAAAACTGGTTCTTCTGATATTTGTTTCAAATAAACGGTTCATTCCAAGCCATGTCGCTTTTTCTTCACCACCATTTAATATTTCCGTCATGGTTTGTAATTTGGCATCTGTATTGTCTGCAAAATTAAGAGCCAGCGCTTCAATAATTGCAGGTTTTTTAGGTGAACCATATTCTAGTTCCCCGTGATGAGCCAATATACAATGTTTTAACTGGGTGGCCAATTGAGGTGGAAAACCTGCAATTGTTTTTATTCTTGCCCCAATTACTTCTGTTCCAATGTATATATGTCCAAGAAGCTGTCCGTCATCTGTATAATCATTTTCAGGGAACATAGACAATTCCTCAAGTTTTCCTACATCATGAAATAAAGCAGCCGTAATCAATAAATCCCTATTGAGTAAAGGATAGTTTTCTGCATAATAATCACATAGCTTTACCACACCCAATGTATGTTCTAACAATCCTCCAGAAAAGCTATGATGTACACTTTTTGCAGCCGAATGTTTCTTAAAACTATCAGCAAACTTCTTATCCTCCACAAAAAAGCTTTCTGTAAGCTTTCTTAAACTAGGTTCTGTAATACTGCTGATAAATTTTAATAACTCGCTAAACATAGTATTAATATTTTTTGAAGAGGTAGGAATAAAATCAGCAGGATCATATTCACCCTCCTGGCTTCTTCTAACTCTCTTCACGTTAAGTTGTAACGAACCCTGAAAGCTTACAACCTGGCCGTCCACTCGTATATATTCCATAGCTTCAAAGTGATCAATTCCTTGTGAAAGTTCCCATATTTTCGCATCTAAAGTACCTGATTTATCTTGTAGCAGTAAAGAATAATAATTCTTTCCTGCTTTTGTTTTTTGTATTTGTTTCTGCTTGCAAAGATAGGTTTCTGATACCATCTCTCCGTCTCTTAATTCATTGATATATCTCATTTCTACCTCTTTCTATAATAAAATAATAGGTTTATCCTAAAGTCTAAAATTTATTATACCTTAGCACTCTATTGTTTTCAACCTTATTTCCACTTCATTTCCACTTTATCTTCTATCAAAAAAAGAAAAAGGACTTTTAAATTCACTCTAAAAGCCCTTTCGTATCCTTCATACTATTTATTATTTGTTTTACCAAGTTCCACACTAAGATTCATTTCCTTGGATTCACCTTTTACTTTTCGAATTATAGTCACTTTAATCTCAGTTCCCGGTGTATAGGAATGAAGCAAGGTATTAAAAGCATTTACAGATAGTACCAAGACATCATCAATTGCAGTAATCACATCACCACTTTGAAATCCTGCATCAAGGGCAGGAGATTCTGTCATTACTTCCGTAATACAAATCCCATTCTCTATTTCAGCTTCTAGCAGTGCAGTTTCTGTCATATCCATTCCTTTGATACCAAAGTAACTTCTATCTACGTTATTAACCATACTATTAATTATCTTTTTTATCTTAGAGATACCAATAACAGTATTTACTTCCTGGTTATCATCATCCTTTAAGGTATTTGTAATGATACCTATTACTTCACCCTTTAGATTTGCAATAACTCCATCGCCGTTTTTATTATAATTAATATCTGTATTAAACAGGTCTACTTTATTATCAGTGATATATTTTGAATATCCACTATTGGTTATCATACCAACTTCCATAGAATCAATATAACCGTTGGGACTTCCAAGGGCTATAATAGGTGTTCCCACTACCAATGCATAGGATTCTCCTAATGTAGCTGGAATCAAAGCATCCTCAACTGAATCTGGAATACTTGTCAGACTTACTGCAATCACTCCAAGGTTTAAGTCCTTATCATAATCCTGAAGGCTTCCTTTAATCAATAGATTGTCGTTTATCTTAATTCTAATATCATTGGTTCCCTCAATCTTATCAAGACTAACTAATATAAGAAGATCCACCTGATTATTCCCAACAATCAATCCATTAATTGACTTAACTACTTCATACTCACTGTTAAATACATCCACAGCTTTTGTAGTACAAACTACATCAACAATAGACGTATTTACTTCCTTGGCTATCTTTCTTAGTTCCATATATATATTACTTAAATCATTAATATTTGCTAAAATGGTTTGCTCAATCACTACTGTATCAGGCATTAAATCATCCTCATCATCGCTTCCTGATTCCGTATCCTTTGCAGGGGCCGTAGGGGTAGGAGTTGGCGTTGGTTCTACATAGGCTAACCCTTCAGTTGGGGTAATGGTTGGAAATTCAACAGTATTTTTTTCTTGATTGTTACCTAGGAACTTAGCAATTGCAGGCTCTGCTAAACATAGAACCACTGCTGCTACCAAACCAAAAATACAACCTAAAGCTATTGTCCATATCACGGAATATATCATCCGTTTTATTCTACCCTTTTTGGTGGATGCTATCTGCTCTTGTATGAAAGAGTATCCGTTCTCATCCTTATTATGTGTTTCGTCAGCCATATATCTTCTCCTTTAGGACAATCCGTAAGACTATTTTACCATGTACTTGTGAACAATATATGAATGAATTGTAAACAAAAGCCATTTTGATTTCCAATTTTAAAGTTTTGGTTTTAATTTCACTGATAATAAGGTAAAATAGTATATTAGAAATAATTGAAAAATAAGAGTTTATTGGGATTTATTTTCCTGTTTCCTATAAGCGGAGGTAATATGAACGAGAAAGCACTACGAGTTTTAGAATACAATAAAATAATAGACAAACTAATGTTATTAGCAGGCTCAGGACTTGGTAAAGAAATGTGTAGTAAGCTACATCCTATTTCTGATTTAGACACCATTCAGACTTGGCAAAAGGAAACCTCAGATGCCTTAACAAGAGTATTTAGAAAAGGAAGCCTTGGCTTTTATGGTGTCCATGATATCAGAGGCTCCATCAAGCGCTTAGAAATTGGCTCAACCCTTGGAGCAGGCGAACTACTAAGCATAAGCTCAGTACTAGATGCCACCCTAAGAATCAAAGCCTATGGCACCAGAGATATTTCAGAAGCACCAAGGGATTCGCTAGATGAACGATTTGAGACCTTAGAACCCCTTAGTAATTTAAACAATGAAATCAAACGCTGTATTGTTAGTGAAGAAGAGATTGCTGATGATGCAAGCCCAACCCTAAAAAGCATCAGACGTTCCATGAAGGTCACCAATGATAAGATTCACGAGCAGTTAAGTTCCATTGTAAATTCTCAAGGGTCTAAAAACATTTTACAGGAAAATCTAATCACCATGAGAAATGGAAGATACTGCATCCCTGTAAAACAAGAATACCGCAGCCAGTTTCCTGGTATGATACACGATCAATCTTCTTCTGGTTCTACCATTTTTGTAGAGCCTATGGCGGTTGTTAAATTAAATAATGATTTAAAAGAACTTGAAAGTAAGGAAGCAGAAGAAATCGAGAGAATCTTAGAGGCACTTAGTGCCACTGCTGCCTTAGAAGTGGAAAAATTAGATTACAACATCAAAGTACTTCCTGAATTAGATTTTATATTTGCGAAGGCTTTACTATCTAAGCAAATGAAGGGTAGTGAACCTTTATTTAATGATAAAGGTATTATAAATATCAAAAAAGGAAGGCATCCTTTGATTGATCCAAAAAAAGTTGTACCAATTGACATTCTTCTTGGCAAAGACTTTAACCTATTGGTCATTACAGGTCCAAATACTGGCGGAAAGACTGTTTCCTTAAAAACAGTTGGACTCTTTACCATATTAGGCCAGGCTGGTCTTCATATTCCTGCCTTTGAAGGCTCAGCATTGGCAGTATTTGAAGAGGTATATGCAGATATTGGAGATGAACAAAGTATAGAACAAAGCCTTAGTACC
Source organism: Anaerocolumna sp. (assembly GCA_047972335.1). Taxonomy (GTDB): domain Bacteria; phylum Bacillota; class Clostridia; order Lachnospirales; family Lachnospiraceae; genus Anaerocolumna. The sequence goes on from JBKEAO010000021.1 coordinate 7,030, forward strand.
TTTTCTTCTCATATGACCAATACAGTGTCCATACTTGAAAAGGCGAATTATAAATCCTTAGTATTATTTGATGAACTAGGTGCTGGAACAGACCCTACAGAGGGTGCAGCCCTTGCCATGTCCATACTGACAGACCTTCACAAAAGAGAGATTAGAACCATGGCTACCACCCATTATAGTGAATTAAAAGTGTATGCTCTTTCCACTGAAGGGGTAAGTAATGCTTGCTGTGAATTTGATGTAGAAACCTTAAGACCTACTTACCGCCTGTTAATTGGTATTCCTGGAAAAAGTAACGCATTTGCCATATCCTCTAAACTTGGTTTGCCAAATTATATCATTGACGAAGCGAAAAATTTAATTGGTAAACAAGATAAGAGCTTTGAAGATTTAATTAGCGATCTTGAAAATAACCGTATTGCAATGGAGAATGAGCGCTTAGAAATCGAAAGATTAAAGCAGGAAGCACAGGACCTAAGACAAAAGCTTGCCGCTAAAAATGATCGCATCGATAAAGCCAAAGAAAAAATCTTAGCAGAGGCCAATGAATCCGCAAGAGATATTTTAAGGGAAGCCAAGGAAGTAGCAGACCGCACCATTAAAAACTTTAATAAATGGAGTGCATCCAGCGGTTTTAATAAGGAAATGGAAAATGAACGTAACATGGTTAGAGAGCGCTTAAACGATACAGAATCAAAACTTAGTATAAAAGGTACCCATAAACCTAAAAAAGTTTCTAAAGCCAGTGAATTTAAACTTGGTGATTCTGTAAATGTATTAAGTCTTGGTTTGAAAGGAACCGTAAGCAGTCTTCCCAATGCCAAAGGTGACTTATTTGTTCAAATGGGTATACTACGCTCTCAGGTTAATATAAGCGATTTGGAATTAATTGATGAGCAAGTTATCACTGGACCTACCTTAAATCGTACTGGTAGTGGCAAAATTAAGATGTCTAAAGCAGCTACCATTAGTCCTGAAATTAATCTGATTGGTAAAACAGTAGATGAAGCACTACCTGCCTTAGACAAATATTTAGATGATGCATACCTGTCTCACCTACCTCAAGTAACTGTAATCCACGGAAGAGGTACCGGCGCCCTAAGAAATGCTGTTCACTCACACCTTAAGAAAACAAAATATATAAAATCCTACCGTGAAGGCGCCTTTGGTGAAGGTGGCCAAGGTGTCACTGTAGTGGAATTTAAACAATAAGGAGGCTCTTATGGTTGCGAAACAAAAAATACTCATTGTTGATGATGATGTCAACATAGCCGAATTAATATCTCTTTACTTGACCAAAGAATGCTTTGATACCACCATGGTCCATGACGGCGAAGAAGCCATACAAAAATTTTCAAGTTATCAACCTAACTTAATATTACTAGACCTTATGCTCCCAGGAATTGATGGTTATGAAGTATGCAGAGAAATCAGAAAAAATTCCTCTGTTCCAATTATTATGCTATCCGCTAAGGGCGAAATCTTTGATAAAGTATTAGGCCTTGAACTTGGGGCTGATGACTATATAATAAAACCTTTTGATTCAAAAGAATTGGTTGCAAGGGTAAAGGCAGTCCTAAGACGCTTTCATCCAGCAGTAACTTCCCCCTCCCCAAAACCTGCTTTAGAAACTGACCAAACTGGAGATTATGTAGCTTATCAAGATCTGATTATTAATCAATCCAATTACTCCGTCTTATATTATGGTAGCACCATTGAAATGCCTCCTAAGGAGTTAGAGCTCTTTTATTTTCTAGCAGCTCATCCAAATCAGGTATTTACGAGGGAACAGCTCCTAGATCACATATGGGGTTATGAGTATATTGGTGATACTAGAACCGTAGATGTACATATTAAGCGGTTAAGAGAAAAGATCAAGGACCATGTATCCTGGAGCCTATCCACAGTCTGGGGAATTGGATATAAATTTGATGTTAAAAAATAATGTAGAATATCAATATGAGTAATAGAAAATATATTTGATATAAGCATTAGAGAAACAAAGCAAAATGAAACTAGGAGGCAGACCAATATGAAGCAAACCTTATTTATGAAGTTAACCTTATTTTATCTGGTATTTGCCTTTACAATTATAATTATACTCAATACCTTTGGCTTGAACCTATATAAGAGTAGACTTATTCAGGACAAAAAATCTTTATTATATAAAGAAGCTTCCTCAATAGCTACTGAATATATGACAAATTTTTATGAGGCTACACTGTCTCTTCCTAATCTTTCAACACAAACAAGAACCATTGGCTCGATTTTAGATGCAAGAATTTTAATTGTTAGTGCAAGTGGACAAATTATTTCAGATACAAAAGGAATTGATCTGACGAAACCAATTAATGTCCTAGACATTGATCCCGATTTCTTAGATGTTACCTTTGCCGATAATGTGAAACTTAAGGGCGTAGTATCTGAGCCAATGGTCCGTGTAGTGTACCGCGTTATTTATGACTATAAAGTCAGAGGTTATATTGTAATGCTATCCTCCATGAACCAAATTCATAACGATAGCCTACAATTAATAGATGTCATAAATATATGCTCCTTTCTTTTTCTTGGCCTTGGAGCCCTTATATTTATTGGTATCTATTATATGTTTTTATACCCCATTCACAAACTTAACAAGGCTGCCTTAGCCTACACAAAGGGGAATTATACCTATCCCCTCACCTTAAAGCGACAGGATGAATACGGTGTTTTAGCCAATGCACTCAACTATATGGCTGGAGAAATCAGTAAATTAGATGATTATCAAAAACGTTTTGTGGCCAACATATCCCATGACTTTAGATCCCCTCTAACCTCTATAAAAGGCTTTGCCGAGGCTCTACAAGATGGTACCATCCCTTATGAAATGAAAGATAAATACCTTGGCATTATTCTCTTTGAAACAGAACGCTTAAATAAATTAACTTCTAGTTTATTGACGTTAAATAGTTTTGAGAACCGTGGTACAATATTAGACATTACCTCTTTTGATGCCAATCATATTATTAAAAAAACCGCAGAAAGTTTTGAAGGTATTTGTAGAGATAAAAAGATTACATTAAAGCTTATTTTTTCTGGAAAAGAAACCTTTGTGAATGCAGATATGGGTAAGATTCAACAGGTACTATATAATCTAATAGACAATGCCATAAAATTTAGCCACAGCAATTCCTCTATTAAGATTTCTACAGTAGAAAAAGGGGATAAAGTCTTTATATCTGTCAAGGATAATGGAATAGGTATTCCAAAAGAAAGTGTCAAGAAAATCTGGGAAAGATTTTATAAATCGGATTCTTCAAGAGGTAAAGATAAAAGGGGAACTGGACTTGGCTTATCCATTACCAAAGAAATTATTACCGCCCACAATGAAAACATTAATGTGATTAGTACCCAGGGCGTTGGTACAGAGTTTATATTTACCCTTCCTAGATCAGAAGGTTTCTTGCTTTAATAACTACTACTCATAATCAATTTTAGGTGTATAATATTAAACCGCTGCTATAGTGGTGAACTATTATACACTTTTTTTATTGATTAATTATTCATAAACAGATACAATTTTTAAACTTCTTCCCAACTATGATTATGAAGTTCACCACTTAATTTCATATCTGTAAAATGATTTTGGCACAGTGCTTCATATAAAACAATGGCAACTGAATTGGCTAAATTTAATGATCTTATTTCACCAATCATAGGGATTCTGATGGCATTTTCTTTATAATCTAAGAGTATTTCTTCTGGGATACCAGCACTTTCTTTGCCAAACATAATAAAGCTATCTGGCTCATATTTTACTTCAGAATAAATATTTAACCCTTTTGTAGTTGCCATATAAATTTTAGCCCCTTGATTCCTTTCCATAAAGTCATCAAAGTTTTCATACACTGTAACGTCTAAGTCTTTCCAATAATCAAGACCTGCTCTTTTTATCTCTTTTTCCTCCAAAGTAAATCCCATAGGTTTGATCAAATGAAGTTTTGTGCCTGTTGCCACACAAGTTCTTCCTATATTTCCTGTATTGGAGGGAATTTCAGGTTCCATTAATACTACATTCATACTAACTCCTAATGGCTATCATATCCAAAAATAAAATAATAGCCCCTTTTACTTTTTGCTGTTGTTTATCTTTATCTATTTTATGGAAATATTAACCTCAATACATTGATCCCCTTCATAAAGTAGGGGAACACATATATTTTGGGTATAGTTGTTTGTAAATGTTACATTTCCAATACATAAAGTAGGTGGGGTTATATCAATCCCAATTCCTTTTGTAGAAAAATAGTTGCAGTGTTACCCATAATCATATTACCAAGTTCGCATAATTGCACTAGTTGATAGGTCATCTAATACCGTAACAGGCATGCAAATCATCTTAGAAGCCATTTCACACGCCACCTTATTAGGAAACGCGATCATAGCCTGCCCTCTGATTTCACCTGTTATGCCAATCATTATGATTAGTGTACCTGCTGTAAACTCTGAGTTCTTAATATACGGTTTACCTATTTGTAAATTTACTGCACACATATCCTTTAAAACTTTATTAGCTGCTATTAGAAATGGGTTTATGTGGTCTGAATTCAGTCCTGCCATAGTAATCTCCATTCTTACGTATTCTGTAAATTTGCACACCAGCACAAACTCATTTATTTTTATGTCGTTCTAAAAATCTTTCAATTCTTTCTATTGCTATCTTTAGATTCTCAATGGAGTAAGCATAAGAAATTCTTAAAAACCCTTCTCCACAATCACCAAATGCAGTACCAGGTACAACTGCTACCTTTTCCTCCATAAGTAGCTTAGTCGCAAATTCCTCTGAAGTCATATTTAAGCTTTTGATACAAGGGAAAATATAAAATGCACCAAAAGGCTCAAAACATTCAAGTCCCATATCCGCAAAGGCACGAACCAGATAATTTCTTCTTGTGTCATACGCTTCTCTCATGTGTTCAACATCCTTATCACCATTTTTCAATGCTTCTATGGCTGCATACTGACTTGTTGTTGGCGCACACATAATGGTAAACTGATGAATTTTAATCATTTGCTCTAATATAACAGCTGGTCCAGTGGCATATCCTAATCGCCAGCCAGTCATAGCATAGGATTTTGAAAAACCATTGATTAAAATCGTTCTTTCTTTCATACCAGGGAACTCTGCAACTGATACATGTTTCTTACCATAGGTTAGTTCCGCATATATTTCATCTGATATCACATATAAATCATGTTCTATAATTACATCTACTATAGCCGCAAGATCATCATAATCCATAATTCCACCTGTAGGATTATTAGGAAAGGGTAGTATTAAAACTTTGGTTTTATCTGTTATGGAACTTACTAGCTCTTCTCTCGTTAGTTTAAACTCATTTTCAGCTTTTAATTCAATGATAACAGGCGTTCCTCCAGCTAAGGCAACACAAGGAAGGTAGGATACATAACTTGGTTGGGGTATTAATACCTCATCGCCTGGATCTAGCATAGCTCTTAAAGATATATCAATGGCTTCACTACCACCAATTGTTACAATGGTCTCTTTTTCAAAGTCATAGGTCAAACCAAATCTACGGTTAAGATAATTACATATCTCCATTTTTAATTCTTTTAAGCCTGCATTAGAAGTATAGAAAGTCTTTCCTTTTTCTAAGGAATATATGCCTTCTTCTCTTATATGCCAAGGTGTATCAAAGTCTGGTTCTCCAACGCCTAAGGAAATAGCATCTTTCATTTCACTAACAATATCAAAGAATTTTCTTATACCAGATGGTTGTATTTGTACTACTGTTTTTGATAATGGGTTTCTCACGGTGTAATCAGCATCCTTTCGTCTTTAGATTCATGTACTAATGGAAGTCCATGTTCTTTATATTTCTTTAATACAAAATGTGTAGCTGTACTAAGCACCGCTTCCATAGGGGCCAATTTATCAGATACAAACTTCGCAACCTCTCTCATGCTTTTACCTTCAATAATTACAGTTAAATCAAAGCCACCTGACATTAAGTATACAGATTCCACTTCATCAAATTTATAAATTCTTTCAGCTATTTTATCAAATCCTTGCCCTCTTTGAGGTGTTACTTTCACTTCAATCAGTGCCGTAACCTTTTCACTTTGCGTCTTATCCCAATTGATTAGAGTAGGGTATCCACAAATAATGGAGTCGGCTTCTAACTCGTTGATGATTTTTTCAACTTCCTCCTCCGTACTACCAAACATTGCCGCCAAATCTTTCGGACACAGCTTGCTATTCTTATCAATAGCCGCTAATATTTTTTCCTTCATAATCCACACCTATCCTTGCCACTCGTATTGATATGAGAAATTTTGGTGGCATCCCTTTCTATATCTATTTTTCTCATACCTAATATTTATTCTTATTATATTCATATTTATAGTTTTAGTCAAAAGCCACTTTATACAGTTCATCGCTTTTGGGAGGGGATAGAAAACGCCTCTCTTCTTCATTTAGAACAACTCGGTCATTGCCACCAGTAATTCTTCCTATGACTGCTGCAGGAATTCCCGCTTTCTTTAGTTCCTCTACTAACAGATTGCCTTTGTCTGTTATCATAAGCATAACACCACTTGAAATAAGCTGGTAAGGATTTAAATCATAGAACTCACAGATTTCAATGGTTTCTTGCCTAATTGGTATCTTGGTCAAATCGACCTCCATCCCTACCCCCGAGGCAGCTCCCATCTCCCAAAGTGCCCCATAAATGCCACCTTCTGTCACATCATGCATGGCTCTTACTCCTAATCTTATACCCACCTTTGATTCAGGAACCACTGAAATCATATGGGCTAGATTTTGTCCGCTATGAATAAAGTCCTTATTATATCTGGTTAAAAGCTCAACTTCTTTTTCTTTGGCTAGAATTGCCGTACCTTCTAATCCAGCCCACTTGGTCATTACAATTTCATCGCCAGGTAATGCACCGGCGGTTTTTATCACCTTACTTTTTTGCATCTTACCAACACCAGTAACGGTAATAATCGGCTGATTAACTGCTGTTGTAATTTCCGTATGGCCTCCCATAATTTCAATGTTTAAGGTAGCACATACAGCCTCTGCTTCCTTCATAATTTCTTTTAACTCAGCTTCCCTAAAACCCTCAGGCAACAAGATAGTAAGGAGTATGCCAACTAAGTCGGCACCTGAAGATGCAATATCATTGGCAGTTATATGTACGGCTAATGTACCAAGCATTTCTTTTGTTCCGGTTATTGGATCTGCTGACAAAACAGCAACTTCTCCCTCAGCCAAATCCACAACACAGCAATCTTCTCCCACACCAGGCCCAACTAGCACTTCTTCTCTTCTGTGTTTTATTTGCTTTAATATGGATCTTTTTAGTACAGATTCAGATACCTTACCTACTTCCATAATCATGATTCTCCGTAATTTCTCAAGGTAGGTTTCCCCAGCCTTACATATTTGTAAAAACAGGTCTGATTTACATCAAACCTGTTTAAGGATTATAAGCTAATGGACCCCTATTCGTGATACCTATTCTTAAGACTTTAGTCCTTAAGACCTTATTTCTTATAAGGTTAAATCTATTAAGGTTTACTCATTAAAAATAAAGTCCTCTATATTTTGGCTCTCACTGTCTGATTCACCATCTAATTCTTCACTGTTTGCATTATTGTTTGATGAAGGCTTCTCACTTGGTTTATTCTCAGGCTTTGTGTTTATATCTTCTTTCTCATCTTCTTTCTCATCTTCTTTACCGTTCTCCTTGCCATCCGTATCCTCATCCGTTTCCTCCACTTCAGGCTCTTCTACTTTGGTACCAACTGTAATGTATTTGGGAGAGGCATTATAAACACTCTTATTTACTCTTTCTTCGCTTACCTTTTCGCCATTTTCATAAACAATTTTATATAGTTCTGCTACATATCCAGTATGAGAAGACTGTGTCACCACTTCATATCCTACTAGCTGATTTGGATCCTCTGTAATAACATCCTTACCGGGTTCTTTTTGGCTAATTACTACGGTTTTATATTCAACCTTACGATTTTTTGTATCCCTTGTTTCATTACCCCAGATATTAAATGTAATGGTTCTACCCTGTGTATAGGCTTCTACAATTACAGGTGCCTCTGTATTATTTTCAAATTTTAAGTCCTTCCATGTTCCAGCTATGGCAGAATCTCTTGATAAATCCACATAAGAAATTGTCATAGAATGGGCAGCACGTTCTACTACCTCTAGTTCAGCCAGTAATATAGCATTATATAAAGTAGTTGTAACCTGACAAGCCCCACCACCTATACTATCCACTAACATACCATTACTATAAGAACCTGCTTCATAGTAACCATTTGCGGTGGTAAAAGGAGTTAACTTTTCATAGGCCGAAAATACATCTCCAGGATAAAGCACTGTATTATGAATTAATTTAGCACCATTTGCAAGATTACCGGCACGATTTGAGGAAGAAGTTGCATAGGTAGTGTAATATGTCCCTAGTAATGCATTACATTTTTCTACCATTTCTCTGGTATATTTTGGTTCTTCTGTCTCTATAGATGCCTCTAGCTTTACATTCTCTTCATTCCAATTTTCTAATAAGTTTGACTTAATTAGTTCAAGGGTTTTATTTGTATTAACCTTCATACCCACGACTTCATCTGTATATACAAATCCACCATCTTTTCTAGAAACAGTGGCATTGATAACCTCCACATTATAGGCTGCTAACTTCTCTTCTACAAAAGATTTGATCAAGGCATCCTCTAGACTTTTTTCCAAATGATAGACTACTTTTCCTTCTTCTGTATCTTTTAGTTCCTTATATCTCTTAATCAGGTTTCCTGTTTTTCCTATTTGTAAGGCTTCCTCAACGTAAGTATTCTCCTTGTAGGAATACCCTAAATCTCCTACTTTTACAGACTCTTCATTGCCTTCTACTTTAACCGTAACTTCTTTTTCTTTCAATTCATTAAAATGTTCTTCTACCGCTTTGGTTGCCTCTTCTTTTGTCATTCCACTTATGTCTACTGAATCTATATATACACCTTTTGTGATTACATCATCTTCAGCTGCCCACGCAGTTTTGGGATTCATCAAAACAGAAAATAAACAAAATGTAATGACTAATATAACTTGTACAAAATGTTGTTTTTTTCTCATATTCTTCCCTCCGTTTTTTATTTAAAATTGTAACTTACTACTTAAAATTAGAATTTATAATTCTACTGTTTGACATTCTATATTATTTTATGTATATTCAAAGTAAAATAAAGCATCATTAAAACACCTAATATTAAATGAGTACCTAAAGTATAGCTTTAGATAATAGCGCTAATAATTACTGGCACAATCATAGATAATACGATAATGATAATAATCGCTGTTGATATAGCTTTTTTCATTTTCTTATTATTAAAATTCATGAACTTCACCTCTTTATCTTATAATGGAAAGGAATATAAAAATGCTTATTATAATTGGAATATTATTCACCATCTTCATCATCATTAAATTCAATGATCATAAATTCCAAGCGGAAATAAAATCACAAAAGGATGCCTTCTGGAAAAGGGAACAAGAAGCCAATGCAACCAGAAAAAAAGACATAGGAAATCTTGATTATATTCATATTCCTTATGATATGCTACCCTTTGCTGATACAACCAACGAAATTCTAAATCAGTCGCAAAAAACCTTAAAATCCCTAGAAGCTAAACCAATCGTTAATCTAACAGGATACACCAATACCGATCTTAAATTATTATATGGAACAGCTCATATTAACTATCTGATGGGATGTGATTCTAATTACTTAACCCTCATAAAAACGGTATACAAATGGGGATTTGATCTTCATCAATTAGGATACCACACCCAGGCTCTTACAGTTCTAGAGTATGGCGTCACCATCAAAACAGATATCAAAAAGCATTATTTACTTCTTGGAGAACTTTATAAGTCTTTAAAGGAATATGATAAAATAGATGAATTAATTCGTAGTGTAGAAGAATTAAATATAACATCAAAAGATTCCACAATCAACGCCTTAAAAGAACTTAAAATGTCTTATTACCTCGGTTAATCTCATAGGCTTATACTTACTAGTATCGTACAAATTACTTAGTTTATTCTCCCTTTGGTGAGTATAATTTGATCAATTATTTTGGACGCTTCACTTTGGCTAAGTCCGTCTAACGATTGCATATATTCTATATTATGATATTTTATCAATTCAAGCAAGTAATTTTTTTGTTTACCTGTCATTTGGCTCACTTTTTTTATCTTATAATTTAATTGCATGGGCAAAAAAACTTCTGGATGATTATGATAAAATTCATTGCATAAACTCACATATAAATAAGTCGTAGCCCTGGCATCTTCGTATGCTCTATGGGCTCTTTTATTTTCTATCCCATAATGTAAGCATAAATTCGTCAAACTTTTACTAGGTAAGTCATTTAATAATTTCTTACTAATTGCTAAGGTATCAATTCCAGCCTTATCAAAAGTCAAGCCCATCCTTTTTGCCGCCACCTTAGTAAAACTATAATCAAACATTATATTATGGCCCATTAAGACATAATCTTTTGCAAACTCTACAAATTGCCCCACTGCCACTTCCTCTGACTTAGCACCTGCTAACATATCATCGGTAATACCTGTTAAATCCGTTATTTTCTTAGAAAGTGGTATATAAGGATTGATGAATTCACTAAATTTATCAATTACTTTGCCCTCTCTCACCTTAAGGGCGCCTATTTCAATGATTTTATCCTGTTCAGGACTTAAACCTGTAGTCTCTATATCAAAGCAAACAAAGGTCGTTATTTTATTGTTTTCTACCATTGGCACCTTTTCCCTTCCATTTACATAAATCATGCAAAAAACATTCCTGGCACTTTGGTGATCTTGCTGTGCAAATGCTTCTTCCATGGGCTATGATCTGAAGGTTATAAAGTATCCAGTGATCTCTTGGCAACACCTTCATTAAGTCAAACTCTATCTTAACCGGATCTTCTTCCTTAGTAAAACCTAATTTTCCAGAGATTCGTTTCACATGGGTATCCACAACAATGCTGGGTTCATGAAAGATATTCCCCCTAACAACATTGGCGGTTTTTCTACCAACTCCCGCAAGCCTTGTTAATTGCTCTATATCATTTGGAACTTCGCCGTTATGCTCACTAAGAAGGGTATTTGCACATTGTATTATATTTTTGGCTTTATTATGATAAAAACCAGTACTGTGAATATCCTTTTCTAGCTCCTTTAAATCTGCTACTGCAAATTCTTTTACAGACTTATATTTTACAAACAAATCCTTTGTTACCAAATTTACTCTATCATCTGTGCACTGCGCACTTAGCATGGTTGCAAATAGTAGCTGCCAAGGTGTCTCATGATTTAAATAGGTTTTATGTTCTGTTGAATAATGCTTATCAAGTAACTCTAAAATAGTACCAATACGTTCTCTTTCAGCTTTACTTATTCTTTTTACCATACTTTTTAATGATTCCTCTCTTTCTTTTCCAGTGTATAAATGCTCTTTCTATTCCAGTATATATAATAATCTTTCTATTCCAGTGTGTATAATAATCCTTCTATTCTAGTGTGTATAATATTCCTTCTATTCTAGTGTAAAATATTCTACCACCCAGCGTAATCACTCTCATTTCCCCTTTACACTCTACGTTAATTGATCCAGACAAAATACACTTGCCTGGGCACTGATTTTGCTTCTGTGAATATAATCGTACAAATAATACTGGGATTTATATATTACAGCCCCTGTCCTTGCAGTTTCCTTTATGTCAATAGGATAATGTTCTAAATGAAGCCCTGATTTAATTTGTTCTATGGTTATTTCATTCCCATGACTCGCCATGAGTGCTTGAATTCTTTCTGTATCATAATAAAATTTACGATACTTTTCTTTGTGCTCTTCCATTGGAGAAGCAAAATAAGGCCTACTCTTTAACTTCTCTCTCAGATACAGATCATGTACCAAAATAGATAATAAAGCGACTGAATTATCTCCCTTGTCCTTATCAATATATGTTTCAAAGAAATCGATCAGTATTTCATATCTTTTCAATCTGGTATGATTTCTCTCATCTAAACCTTTTGCTTCGTAAAAGTCACCAAGACTTAAGTAAAAATCAAAAGGTGTATTAAAAAAATGCAGAAGAAATTTAACAGTATATTCAAATTGTCCACTGTTATAATATACCTCTACCATTTCCTCCACCCTTTTAAGTTTCAAAACATCTTCAAAAGATAGCCATTTGGTATATAGGACTTCATAAGGCGGCGTACTTCGATAAACAATACCCCATTTTAAGCTTTGCCTATGCATAGCTGAGCCTTTTAGCACTTTTAAAAAGCCTAGCTGAAACTGGTCTGGTCCCATAGCATATACTTCATTAAAGGAATCTCTAAAGGTATGAAAATCCTCATAGGGTAGTCCAGCAATCAGATCCAGATGCTGATGTACATTTTTACCTTTTTGAATTTTTGCTACAACACCCTTTAGTTTATCTAAATCCATGTGTCTTGTAATTGCCTGAATAGTTGCATCGTTGGTGGATTGCACACCTACTTCTAATTGCACCAACCCTTCCCTCATGGAATTTAACAGACTAATTTCTTCATCATTTAAAATATCTGCAGAGACTTCAAAATGAAAATTCGTTATGCCATTATCATTTTCTTTTATAAACTGCCAGATAGCCATAGTATGCTTATGATTACAGTTAAAGGTCCTGTCCACAAATTTCACTTGGGGAACCTGATATGCCAGAAAAACTTTAAGTTCCTTCTTAACAAGCTCTAAATCCCTTAACCTAACTTTCTTATCCACAGAAGAGAGACAATAACTACAAGAATAAGGACAGCCTCTGCTTGTCTCATAGTAAATAATCTTATTCTCAAATTCCTTCATATCTTCAAAAGGAAAAGGAACCTGACTTAAATCTAGTTCACCCCTAGGGGCATTCATAACGACATTTCCCAAATCATCTCTATATACAATGCCAAGAATTTCTGAAGGGGAAGTGATATGTCCATCATAATACTTTAATAATTGGAGAAAAGTTTCCTCTCCCTCTCCACACATGATCCCCTCAACAAAGGTATGCTGAGCAACCAAGGCCCCCGCATCAAAGGAAACTTCTGGACCTCCAAGCCATATTTTAACTCCCGGCAGTATTTTCTTTAATTCCATACTTAATTCTAAGACCATGGACATATTCCAAATGTAACAAGAAAATCCGATAAAATCAGGTTTTTCTTGATATATCTTAATTAAAATTTCTTCAGTATATTGGTTAATTGTAAACTCTTTTAAGGTTATATCTGATGCATAGTCCTGCGCATATGCCTTTAAATAACGAATAGCAAGATTGGAATGAATATACTTGGCATTAATTCCAACTAATAAAATTTTCACATTAGCTCCTATCTATTCAAGGTATTCCTTTTCTTTTTTCCCTGAATACTCTATTAAACTTCACGTCATTTTACCACAAAAAAGCAGGTTATGTCAAAAAACATAACCTGATGTTGTAGCATTACAGCACTCTATAGCTAGGTTTATCCTCTCCCAATAAATAGTACTTTAAATAGTCATCTAATATAATAGCTGGAAGGGACAAAAAAAACCATATGTTTGAGAACAAGAGACATATTTGTCCCAGATAGTTATAAGGAAGATCTGAGTAATCCCAAACATTTAATCCTAACAAAATATTTACTATATAACCTGATACAAATTCAACCATAGTTATAATAAGACAAGATATAAACATTTGACTAATTAGTGATATTTTTTGTGGAAATATCTCATTAAGCAAGCCAATAAGAACAAAGCATATACCGCCTGCAATTAACATGGATATATGAGAATAGCCTCGAAATATTAACTCTATACCGCAATACAAAAAACCGCCGATAAAGAATAAAAGAATATATTTTAGTGTGTTATTGTTTAATTTAAGCACGTGTCCATATCCTTTCCAGACTAATATGATAAAGCATTAAGAAATCATTTTCACCCATTTAGGAAATTCTCCCTCTTTAATAAAGAAAAGTAAAATATAATTTCTATGTGATTTATTATTAGCATTATTATAAATAATAGTCTGTATAATTTTGGACAGCAAAAAAGCGGGTGATGGGAATCGAACCCACGTATCTAGCTTGGAAGGCTAGTGTTCTACCATTGAACTACACCCGCATAAACTTATGCTATTGTTGTTAGAAATAAAATGCCGGCGACCGGAATCGAACCGGTACGGGCGATTAAGCCCGCAGGATTTTAAGTCCTGTGCGTCTGCCAGTTCCGCCACGCCGGCATTCTTGCCAAAGAATTATCTTTCGCAAATCTTTCTGACAAGGATTGATTATATCACAGTTAATTTATCATTTCAAGAGCTTTTTTTAATTTTTTAAAATAAATAGTAACAGTTCAGCCATATCATACTATTCACCACCAAAAAGTCCCTATTTAGTGTGCTGATGAATTAAGAGTTATTTATATTAAATTGGCGGCCTTTTTAGCGTATTACATTGCTTGGAGTTGAATAGTTACAAATAATTGACGATACGGGTGGCAACCAAAGCTTTAGGATGCCTCCCCTGGTATTAAATAACTGTACTTCTGTAGAAAAACTCTCCCTTGTGGTAAATAATATTCTACTTAGGGATTTATCTCCTGTGATCCCTGCTTCCCATACATGAATATCAATGTTTATTTCGTAATCATTATTATTTAAAGCTATAATAAACTTATCCTTTTTATCAAATCTCGCATAGGTTATTACTCCATTGGATCCATTTAGCAGTTTAAAGGATCCTGTTTTAAAAGCCTGATAAGATTTATGAATTCCAATGATTTCTTTATGAAAATCAAGTAGCTCCTGATCTTCCCTGCCCCATGGATAGGTTCTTCTATTGTCTGGGTCAGTAAATCCACAAAGCCCGGCTTCATCACCGTAATAAATAGTTGGTGCTCCTGGCCATGTCATTTGTAAAGTCACTGCCTCCTTCATTACACCCTTATCAATATTCTTATTTGCTGCCTCAGCACCTAAATCTTGTGTCCTGCCTACTATTTTATTGGTTCTAGTTAGAAATCTAGAATGATCATGATTGGATAGTTCGTTCATGGCTGTTTGCAAGGAACTAGTCTGAAAGGATGACATATGGTATATCATAGACTGCTTAAAATCCTCATAGGAATTCAATAAATTTTCCTTAAAGGCATCACTATGCTTTTCCATTCCCGTTAAAAACCAGGTAACAGGTTCCATGAAGGCATCATAATTCATAACTGTATCCCATTCATCACCTTCTAACCATTCTTTGGGGTTCCCATAATGTTCTGCAAGTATAATAGCATCTGGATTAGCAGACTTTACACTTGTTCTAAAGTCCTTCCAAAAGGTATGATTAAGTTCCTTACTAAGTCCTAAATCTGCTGCCACATCTAGTCTCCATCCATCACAATAATAAGGAGGGGATACCCATTTCCTTCCTATCTCTAGCATATAATCATATAATTTCTTAGAGCCCTCATAATTTAGCTTAGGTAAGGTATCATATCCCCACCAGCCATCATAACTGGTGTTATTAGGCCATGTTTTTGTACGAAAGTTAAAATACTCTCTGTAAGGGCTGTTCTCGTCTTCATAGGCACCTCTTAAAAATCCATGGGCATTTTTATATATCCCCTCTCTATCTAACCACTTATGAAAAGAACCACAATGGTTAAAGACACCATCCAAAACTACTTTCATGCCTAGGCTATGAGCCTTTTCTACAAAACGAATAAAAAGGGCATTACTTTCCTTTAGGTTTTCATAATCTGTCACTCTCTTTTTATACTTTTGGGCATTAGAGTTCGTATATTTTTGAACATGGGCGTTAGAAGACTCCTCCTCTAAGCTGGTTATATTCGCATCATTTATAATAACACCAAAGTGGGGATCTACATAATCATAGTCTTGGGTATCGTATTTATGATTGGAGGGGGATACAAAAATCGGATTAAAATAAATAACCTCAATTCCTAATTCTTTTAGATAAAGCAGCTTTTTATCTACTCCTTCTAAGTCTCCACCATAGAATTCTCTTACTCCTACTGATTCGGGATATTTATTCCAATCCTTTACTTTCACTGTTTTATCGTTTAGATAAATATATTCTCCATCTTCTACATCATTAGATGGATTACCATTATAAAACCTATCAACAAAAATTTGATAATATACAGCTCCCTTTGCCCATTCTGGAGTCCTAAAGCCAGGTGTAATCAAGAAACCAAATTCATCTTTTACCTCATCAGTCACACCTAATCTGTTGTAATAACAAACCTCACCACTTTTAGACCTAATCTCAAAGTAATAAGAAACTGGTGCTTCCTCAACTTGTATCTCACCTTGGTAATACTGAAAGAAATCCTCTGTTTCTTTAAGCTTCATCTCTACTACGCCAGAAGATGTAATTAGATTTACAAAGTTATGCTCTATGGCAAGACGGATATAAATACTAACAACGCTATGCCGTTCTGGTTCACATGGCGTTCTGTAATCCCTGGTTCCATCACTAAAAATTGCATTTTTATTTATCATACCCTTACAGGCCTCTTTTCTAAATTCTATTTTATAAGTTTTACTACTTTTATTACAATGTATAGCTTACCCCATAATATATGTCATTAATATATATTTGACTAGATTTCTCAATCAAAAAGACATTTATTACTATAAAATGAATTAAGAAGCTTTTATACGCTTAAAATTGGATAAAAAAAAGAACAGCTTTCCGACCGCTGTCCTTTTTTTGGAGAAGGTATTTTGTTACTTATGGGGTGTAGCAAAAACTATATAATGTATTGGGGTTTACAAGTATTATTATAGCACCACCTATACAATAAGTGTGCACAAACATTGAAAAATAATAAAATATTTTTTGTCTGTTTTTACATTTCAAATTTCTGTAAATAACACATCCCCTTTAAAATTCACATAAAAACCTTCTCATTTTGATATATTTTTTGTACTAGGCCATTATACATCTAGTACTACAGTATCAGAATCCTTACCATCACCATCTGGTGTTTCAAATAAAGCTTCAAATTCTTCTCTTGTGATTCTTTCCTTTTCAAGAAGAAGGTTTGCACAGCTATGAAGTACATGGTTATACTCTGTAAGCAATCTTTTCGCTTCCCCATAGCACTCATCAATCATACCTTTTACTTCTTCATCTATTACTTTTGCAACACTTTCGCTATGACTTCTTGTATGTGCTAAATCACGGCCTATAAAGACTTCATCATCATCGCTATCATAATTAACCATACCAACTGCAGAGGAAAAACCGTATTTTGTAATCATTGCCCTAGCAGTTTTTGTAGCTACTTTAATATCTTGAGATGCACCAGTTGTAATATCATCAAAAATAATTTCTTCAGCCGCGCGTCCACCAAGAGTAACAATAATATCTTGTTTCATGCCACCTTTTGTATGGAACATTTCATCCTTTTCAGGAAGTGGCATTGTATATCCTGCTGCACCATTACCAGTAGGGATAATCGATACTGTATATACAGGCCCAACATCAGGAAGTACATGAAATAAAATTGCATGACCTGCTTCATGATAGGCTGTAATTCTTTTCTCTTTATCAGATATAACCTTACTTTTCTTTTCAGCACCAATACCTACCTTGATAAAGGATTTATTAATATCTTCATGCACAATAAAGGCACGATTTTCTTTCGCTGCAGATATAGCGGCTTCATTTAAAAGATTCTCTAAATCTGCTCCAGTAAAGCCAGCTGTAGTTTGTGCAATTCTCTTCAAATCCACATCTTCTCCAAGTGGTTTCCCTTTGGCATGAACATGAAGAATTTCTTCCCTACCTTTTACATCCGGACGTCCAACCATAACCTTTCGGTCGAATCTACCTGGACGAAGGATTGCTGGGTCAAGAATATCTACACGGTTTGTTGCTGCCATTACAATAATACCTTCATTGGCACCAAAACCATCCATTTCCACCAAAAGCTGATTTAAAGTCTGTTCTCTTTCATCGTGTCCACCACCCATACCAGTACCTCTTCTTCTGGCAACTGCATCTATTTCATCGATAAATACAATACAAGGTGAATGTTTTTTCGCATCTTCAAATAAATCTCTCACTCGAGATGCACCTACACCAACAAACATTTCAACAAAGTCAGAACCTGATATACTAAAGAAAGGAACGCCTGCTTCCCCTGCAACTGCTTTGGCAAGAAGGGTTTTACCTGTTCCTGGAGGTCCTTCTAATAAAACACCTTTTGGTATTCTAGCACCTACCTGAATATACTTTTTAGGTGTCTTTAAGAAATCAACGATTTCCTTTAATTCTTCTTTTTCCTCTTCTAAACCTGCTACATTTTTAAAAGTAGTCTTTTTATTCTCATCTGTGGTCATTTTTGCACGGCTTTTTCCAAAGTTCATTACTTTGCTTCCGCCGCCACCGCCGCCAGATGCCTGATTGGTAAGAAAAGAAAACAAAATAATAATCACTACAAATCCTAATAAATATGGCAGTATACTGGTGAAGAACACACTAGGCTTTGTAATATTATGATATTCATAACCAATGCCCTTAGCTAAGGCTAAGTCTTCTACATCCTCTGTATTTGGAACAAAGAACTGTTTTTTATTCCCATCACTTAAAGTAACGGTTACTTTACCAGTTGGTACCTCAATATTCGGATATACATCAACACCTGTAACCATTCCTTCTTCTAAATCACTTAAAAAGTTATTATATGCATAATTGTCAGAACTGCTATTTCTGATGCTGTCAGTAAGTAATAAGGCCGCAAAAATTATAACCAGGATAACGACATAGGCCCCATATCCTTTTAACTGTCTTCTCACTAACCCGCCTCCTCTCGATTATTCTATTACTCCTATATATGGTAAGTTTCTAAGCTTTTGAGCATGATCAAGTCCATATCCTACTACAAACTTATCTGGAATTTGGAATCCAACATACTCAACATAAACATCTGACGTTCTTCTTTCTGGTTTATCCAATAAAGTGCAGATATTTATGCTACTTGGCTTTCTGCTATTTAGTAAATCAATTAAGTATTTTAGAGTATTACCAGAATCAATAATGTCCTCTACAATAAGTACATCCTTGCCTTCAATGGAATCATCCAGATCTTTGATTATTTTGACTCTGCCAGAACTAACTGTTCCATCTCCATAACTAGATACAGACATAAAATCAAAGGAAACAGGTACGGTTATGTTCTTAGCCAATTCACAGGTTACAAAAACCCCGCCTTTTAATATACATACCAAATGTATTTCCTTGCCCTCATAGTCCTTACTAATCTGTTCACCCATGTCACGAAGTCTTTGATCCACCTCTTCTTTTGATATTAATACCTTTACGTTGTCATTCATTCTGTGTTCCTCCATCTAAACTTATCTCAAGTATTAATTTAGTCCCTTCCTCCACCTTATAAGCTTCACTCATTCTATGCCCTAGTATCCACATAATACTAGATCCATCTGTAATAAGAGGCAGACTATCCCTTGTATCTTTTGGTATTTTTTCATCAATAAAGTATTGCTTTAACTTTTTTGTATTCCCTTGATTATTAATCTGGATAAAATCTCCAGATTTTCTCTGGCGAATTAAAACAGTATTTTTTATTTTATCATAATCAAACCATTTCGTACACCCATTTTGGGGAATTATCATATTTTTTTTATATTTTATTAATTTAGTATTTAAAATAATATTACTATCGCTTAAAACATGGATTCCAGGGACATTTAGGACCTGTTCTCCTATAATAATTTTCTCTTCTTTTTCTGTATCTCTAGGACTTACATATAGCTCAAGTGTATCATAACCTCTTCTGGCAATCATACCACCCGGTAGATGAAGGAATTTACCAGTATTTTTCTCACAAAGCTCTAATATAAGATCAATATGAACGGCCTCTAAATCCTTAAGTCCCTTCATAAGTCTGGACATAATCTCTCTGATTAGACCTTTTTTAATGACGATATCCTCCAGTGCAAATTCATTTACCTGAAAGCTATACCCCTTAGGTCCTTTACGAACCAATCGTTTAAAAGCTATTTGTGTCATTTGATCAATGTAAGCTTCTATTTCAGCCAATTGATTTCCTGCTCCTGTTATATGTTCTACCACCTTATTATTAATTGTATTAGTCGCTAGTGGGAGTATGCCTAATCGTATTCTATTTCTTGCATAATCCATGGTAAAATTAGAAGCATCCTCTCTATAATCGGCTTCTTTACCAGCTAAATACTCCTCAATCTCAGCCCTGGTTATATCTAATAAAGGTCTAATTATCTCATCTCTAACTGATTTGATTCCTGTTAGCCCTCTTATTCCGCTCCCCCTAAACAAATGAAAGAGTATGGTCTCGGCATTATCATTTTTATTATGTGCAATTGCTATTTTATTACACTTATTTTCATAAAAACACTTGTAAAATTCTTCATACCGAACTTTTCTACCAGCCTCCTCAGTGGTTAAACCCTCCTCTGTAGAAATTTGAGCAATGTTCTTATAAACGCTTGTAAAGCTAACACCATTTGCCTCGCACAATTCTTTTACAAAGGCCTGATCCTGATCTGCCTCCACTCCCCTTAATCCATGATTTACATGAACAACATATAATTCCAGATCAAAGACAGACCTAAGTCCTAAGAGAACATAGAAAAGGCAGACCGAATCTGCACCACCGGATACCCCAGCTACGATTCGGTCTCCTTGCTTAATCATCTCTTGCTCTTTTATATATTCTACCACTTTCCTAAACATCCATACTCCAGCCTAACATTCTTTTGAATTTTTTTATCCTTTGACTCATTTTAACCCTAATTGTATAAAATTACAAGTCTACTTGCTCCAAAACCCACTTGCCAACACTGTCATATCGTCTTTTGGCACCCATTTATTTAGTTCTAGAGCATGATTTAAGACTGCATTGGCTATTTCCTGCGCATTGTTCATTTTTAAGCTTGCAATAAAATGATTCATATATTCTTCCTTTTCCTCGCCAGGTATACAGTCAATTACGCCGTCTGTAGCCATTATAACAAAATCTCCATCATATATTTTTCTACTAATAGCTTCATAATCCACATGATTAATAATCCCCGCCGGCAGGGTAGAGGAGGTAATTGTTTCAACTTCATTACGCCTTTTTAAAAAGGTGGAGGAAGCTCCAATTTTAATAAAGTCGCAAAAGCCTCCAAAGAGATTTATTACGCTTAAATCTATGGTTGAAAAGGTCTGCTCTCCTGATTTTAATACAAGAATGGAATTGATTAATTTTATTGCGGATTCTTTTCTAAAACCAGCCTCCATAAATTGTTCCAACAATTCCACAACCGATTCACTTTCTTCACAAGCTCTCTCCCCAGTTCCCATGCCATCAGATAAGGTCATAATTAAAGTTCCTGCATCCGGATATATGAAAGAATAATTATCTCCAGATACACGGCCTCCCTCCTTTGTCATTTTAGCTATTCCAGTCATTGCCTTATAGTCTGCATCCTCAACAAAAATAAAGCTGTCATATTCTTTTGCAATTACATTCTTACATCTGTCTGAAGGGCGCATTCTTTTACCAATTGCATCACCAATCATACTTGCCACTTCTTTTGATGTAATACACCTGCCCTGATTCATTTTGGCAGTCATATGTATTTCCTGCCTTTCACTTCGTTTCTCATAAACTGCTATCTTATTCACTTGAATATGATTATATTTCAGCACTTGTAAAAGTTTTGTTTTAATCAGTTCATTATTTTTTCCTGTTCGATATAAATCATTGGAAAAATCATCAATGATATTTGCCACTTCACTTAATTGTTCTGCTATGGCTGCACGACTTTCTGCCATCTTGTTATTCCATGATAAATTTAGTTTGGCCACCTCTAATATTCTTTTTGTTTCAAATAAAAAGTGATCCAGACTAATGCATCTATTTTTAAACCCTTCTGGTATTTCGTGAAGGGTTATTGTTCCATTTTTTTCTACAACTTCTATAATGCGATGGGCACCTTCATAGGTATCATAAAAATTACTGTTCCAACAAAAACTACAATTGCTACACTCTTTGCATAGTTTTTCAGATAATTCATCAAACAGGTCATTTTTATCCTCTTTATTTAGCGTATCTTTTGGCTCGGAAATGGCTTTAAAGGTTGCAGAAAGATTTAAAAAGGAATCGGAAAATTCCCTTAGCTTGTTCTTTTCTAAGCTTTGCATGGTTTGACTTTCAAATATTTCTTCATAAATCTTTATATCAGTTTTTCCTCTGCCTACTAAGGTTTTAGGTAATAAGAAAAATAATACAGCACAAGATATCAAAGCACCAAATCCCGAAAGATTTAGAACACTATTATGATATAATTCAGAAAGTACCACAAACCCAGCAGAATACATGGTAAAGGTTAAGAGTCTACCCATTTCACGAAAAGTCCCCGCAATTATACCTATCATACACATAAACCCGATCTGATTGATTTCTCCATTTCGTAAGGCTAAAATAATTCCACAAGCAGCACCGGCTATGGCACCATATCCTGCACCATATTTATAAGCAATTATAAGAACGGAAAACAAAGCTACTGTTAAGGATAAGGAAAATCCTAAGGATGCAAAATCAGGAATACCATAGACGATTGCCCCTAGAAGAACAGCCAGGCTTATAACCTGCTCATTATTAAGAGCTTGTCCCTCTAATCCATGTAGTATGGGTTCTAAGCTTTTTCTAAATATAAGTGTTGATACAAAAATAATAACTCCCTCCAAAGCACCAATCCATATATAATACCCCACCTTATCACTCATAAGTCCATAAGACATGGTCATTACCATAGTAATCCCTCCACTAAGGAGTCCTGAAATGATTGGCGTAATTTTTTTCTTACTATATTCTATCAAGGCAACAACCACCGTAAATACTATCATTGTAACCACATACTTTATAGCATCAATTGCAGGCATTTTCATAAACATACCAACTATAATTGAAATAAATATTAAAAATCTTCCTTTGGGTTCTATATATACAGCACTAAAATACCCTATAGGTATTGGATTTATTCCCAAAAAAACAGCTCTTGCCAATACTACCCCTATAAAATTGACTAACACTTTCTTTACATTTTCTTTCATTCTCTGCAATCCTCCTCCAGAAGTTGGTTATCCGAGTTTTCATTTAAGAATTACCCGCTAGGTTTGTATTATAAATTTAGGCTTTTAAAATGTTTGTCAAAAATACAAGGCTTTCTAAAAAAAGTTTTTGACATTAATTTCTTTTTCTTGGGGTTAAAATCGAATCAAGAGAGTTCATTCATATTAAGAATTTAAGAATTTAGAATTTAGGAATCTAACATTAAAACTTTAAACTAGACTTAGGAGTCTTCTAATAAGACATAAAAAATGAAGGCTTAAGAGTTGCGCAATAAAACTTAAGCATGAAAAAAACCTGCCTTAATCTATAAATAGATTAAGGCAGGTTATGTATAGCGAAGAACGGATTTGAACCGCCGACACCGCGGGTATGAACCGCGTGCTCTAGCCAACTGAGCTACTTCGCCAAAGATCAATCAATCTGATTTTCTCAAAACTGACGAAGTACATTATATCTTCTTTTTATATGCTTGTCAATACATATTTTAAGTTTGTTATCTCTTACGTAACTAATCAGCCATATCATACTATGCATCACTAAAAAGTCCCTATTTAGTATGCTGAAGAATTAAGAGATATCTAGCACTTTTTTGTAAATTACGTAATTTGAGGCCAAGTAGTTACTCATCGCTTTCTGATTCAAAAATTGTCTCATCTTCATATACCAGTCCAAATTTTTCTCTTGCCATATCTTCAATAAATTTTAGAGTCTGCATATACGCCTTCTGTTCTTGAATATCAGCAGACTTCTCATTTTCTTTTTCAATCAATTTCTCTAATTCTTCAACACGCACAGATGTCTTATGAATTGCCAAATCCAGTTCCCGGGTTTTAAACGTGACAACACCGCATATGATTAGTACCATGATAGCCGTTAATCTAAGGCCTGTCCTTCGCTTTCTTCCCTTTCTTTTCATTCTGCTCTCCTATCTGTTCTATGTGCTATACTTTATCACATTTTGCTTCGTCCAATTTTTTTAATTCATTGTCATTTACAGTTATTTTACTAGGTTTGGTTTTCTTTTTCAATCTTTTTTGTAAGTTTTTCGTAAGTTTTTTTACTGCTTTAGTAAAAAAAACCATAAGTTTCTTTAACCATTTCATAAATTTTCTAAAAGGTGCTAAGATATAGCCGATTAGTTTAAATAGAATGGTCTTTATTTTAATCAATATACCAGATACAACATCTACTATAAAACCACTAAAAACATGGTGATAAATAAGCATTCCAATGAGCATGGCCAAAATGGAGAATCCTCTTATGATTCCATCATTTAGATTAAACATCATTCTAAAAATTAATATACTTGCTACCATCCAGTATATGATGTCCTCCACAGCTACAAAAAAACTATTATGGCTGATCAATCTTCTCTCTATCCGCAGACAATCATAAATAACAAGCAGGAGTACTCCCCATAATACAGAGGCACCAAAAAAACGTAACTCTACCAAAATTGCTCCATTCATAGCAGACTCTCCTTACTTAAATAATCTGCTAATTAAGGATTCACCGGACTTTGCATGACTATTAGAATCCGAATAAGTAAAGCTATCAATTCTACCATCTACATCTACTTCACCCTTTTCTAAGGTCAGACGGTTAACGTGAAGTTCATTCCCTCTAATCATTAGTATGCCCTGCTCCGTTTCTAAAAGAACTTCTAAGGCATCAAAGCTTAAAACATCTTTTACCCCAGTGATTGCAGCTGAGTTTCTGGCATTTACGCTAATTTTATGATACTTTTGAACTGATTGTTTATCCTCCATAAAAAGCCTCCTAATATACTTTATATTAAATATATTAGAGGGCTCTTCATTTCATGACTACCTTTTTGTCCTAGTACTTATAAATATTTGTAAAGCTCTTTGGCATCATCTTTTCTAACTGTCTCTGCCACATCTAGCACTTGCACTTTAACCGCCTTACTGCCAAATCCAATTTCAATTTCATCATTTACTTTTACCGTAGCAGATGCCTTGGCTGGCTTACCATTTACCAATACACGACCTGCATCACAGGCTTCATTTGCCACTGTTCTGCGTTTAATTAATCTTGAAACTTTCAGAAATTTATCTAATCTCATGTTACTCCAATCTTTATACATCAAAAAAAAGCCTATGATCTATATCATCACTCTAATAATATTCTATCAAAATAATGTAAAAATATATCAATATATTCATCCAATTAATTCATCTTATGAAATAATCTTATTATTAACTAAGCTGGTTAAATAATCTTGTTAAATAATTTCGTTAATAATCTTGTTAAATAATTCAAATAAAAAAGAAACTGTCTAAAATCATCGCCATAATCCTTAAGGATTAAACAGGACTATGATTATTCGACAGCTTCTCTCTAAGTTAAAGACTATTCGTTGATAACATCTTTTAAAGCTTTTCCAGCTTTGAACTTAGGAGCTTTAGATGCTGCAATTGTGATAGCCTCTTTAGTTTGAGGATTTCTTCCTGTTCTTTCAGGTCTTTCAGAAACTTCAAAAGTACCAAAACCTACTAACTGTACTTTTTCGCCCTTTGTTAATTCTTCAGTAACAACGTCGATAAAAGCTTTTAATGCTTTTTCTGAATCCTTCTTGGATAATTCTGTTTTTTCTGCAATTGCTGCAACTAATTCCGCTTTGTTCATGGATAAAACTCCTCCTCTAAATGTATTTTATATTTTATTTTCTGTCCTAGTGTTATTTTTAGTCTGCTTCGGACATTTCAGCCAAACTCCTGCCCTTTTCCCTTGACATTCGTTCAATATCTACAAATCTATTTATAAACTTATTAGTGGCATTTGTCAAGGAATTTTCTGCATTTAGTTGTAAAAACACGGACAAATTTACGATTAAAAACAGCAATTTTTCATAACTCTCATTTATCTGGGTCCTATTACCTATCTCCTCGCTCATTTTTAGTGTCAGCATGGCATTTTCCATACTTTTTATAACCTCATTAAAATCTTTATTCCCATACCCTGTTTCTAAAGCTTTTTTTTGTATTTTCTCTGCCCTAATATTAGCTGGGAGGGATATAGGAACCCTTAGCATTCCCTCTGACACAGTACTCTCTTTCTTTTCCTCCCTTTTAATGGCTTCCCAATTTTTTAACACTTCTGTGTCATCTTTTACTGAGCCATTTCCAAATACATGAGGATGCCTATCAATCATTTTATTGCTCACACAAGATATTACCTCCTCTAAGGTAAATTCCTTTTTTTCTTCTGCAATGGTGGTATGTAAGGCAACTTGTAGAAGAATATCACCTAATTCCTCACATAAATTAGAGGTGTCTTCCTTATCTATTGCATCAATCACCTCATAGGTTTCTTCTATCATATATTTCTTTAAGCTCTCATGGGTCTGTTTCTTATCCCAAGGACATCCATTTTCACTTCTTAAGGTTCTTATAATATTCATAAATTCATCAAAAGTATATTTGTTATCCATTCGATTTCTCCATTTCTCTTACTTACTCTTATCAATATGTATTCTCATAAATTTTATATACTTTTAACCCCGACTTACGAAAGGTGTTACTATAAAGTAATTGTTCAAGGCGAACATAATGTATACGAATTCAGCCTCCGCAGTGCATAAAATAGAGTTTATAATAATACATTAAAAACACTCTATCATGTACTATTATAAACCCTATTCTTATGAATTACACTAATATTTTAATCAAAATAACGTAACTTAAGATAAAAACTTATTGATTCAAGAGCTAACCCATATAAATTATTGTTCCATTTGTCTTCCAAGAAAATATGCTGCTGTACTCGCTAATTTATTTTCCACCTCGCCAAATTTTACTTTCTGGTCTTTTGATAAAAGCACCACAGAACCAATGGCATCACCTTCACTAATAATTGGCCATATCACCTGATAAGAATACTCTGTATCATCATCTGAAACAATTCGAATAAAAGTTTTGTCATCTTTTGACGCAAGTATATTCTCTCTTTCTTCAATGACGCGTTCTAATTCTTGCGTAATTGGTTTAGAGATTAATTCTCTTTTTAAACTTCCTGATGCAGCTACGAATTGGTCCTTATCTGAAATGGCTATTATATGTCCTGTAGTCTGCGCTAATGAATCTGCATATTGCTTTGCAAATTGCCCTAACTCACCGATAGGTGAATATTTCTTAAGTATAATTTCACCTTCTCTGTCAGTAAATATTTCTAAAGGATCTCCTTCTCTGATTCTTAGTGTACGTCTAATTTCCTTTGGCACAACTACACGTCCCAAATCATCTATTCTTCTAACGATTCCTGTTGCCTTCATGATTTAATCCTCCATTTAACGTCATATATTCATAATGTGGTACTTATGGTTATTATTGTTTGTCAAAAGGAAAATTTTATACGTTAATTCATGATTTTAGTAAAAATTTAATAATTAGGTATATCATATAAAACATCAATTAAGTAAAGTCCTTCAGCCATTGCTGTTTGTCCTGCTAATTCTCTGTTTTTGGATTTTAGAATATCATTTATACACTCAGGTTTTCTCTTACCTTCACCAATTTCAATTAATGTTCCTGCAATAATACGAACCATATTATACAAAAAACCATTCCCATTCAGACAAATACAGACTGTCTCTATACTTCTTCCATGTTTATTCTCTGTTTTCATAAAGATCTTAATATCATATAGTATCCTGACCGTGCTTTTACCATCCTTGCGGTCTGTTGAAAATCCTTTAAAATCATGCTCTCCTATTAAAAGTGCGGAAGCTCTCTCCATAGCAGTAAGATCTAGAGGTTTCTTTAAAAAATAACAATGCTTATTTGTAAAAACCGACTGTCTATCTCCTAACTCTATCCGGTATTCATATGTTTTCGAGATAGCCTTATACCTGCTGTGAAAGGACTTATAAACCTCTTCTATACTATTAATTCGTATGTCCTCTGGAAGATGGCAATTCATCCGCTCTCTTAATAACTCTGTACCCATATCTGAAGCGGTATAAAAATTAGCAACCTGGGAAAGAGCATGTACACCAGTGTCCGTTCTTCCAGAGCCTATAATAGTAATTTCTTCACCTAAAATATCACAGAGGCATTCCTCTATCATTCCTTGTATCGTCTTCTTCGTTGTAGCAAGACGTTGCCAGCCGTTATACCCGCTTCCATCGTATTGTATTATTAATAAAAGATTTTTTACATTTTTTTTATGCTGCACATCCATAACATCCATCCTACTCCATATCAATAACTGTACATTTTCTCAGTTTCGTTATCCTGTTATAGACGGTGTAACCTCTAATGTATTCTCCTCCTCTAGAGGATTGGCCAACTTCATAAGTACCCATACTTTATCTTCTAAATCAACTTTGTAAGTCTTAGACCATTCTTCATAAAGTTCCCTAAAAAGCTTGTCTTGCCTTTCTACTATAATACTTTCCTTCTTTTCTAAAGTAGCATCTTCATTGAAATCACTCACACAATAAATAATGTGATAGCCATATTCCGTTTTTACAATTCCACTTAATTCACCGGTTTTTAGAGCAAAAGCAGCCTCCTCAAATTCACTTACCATTTCACCCTTCCCAAAGGTATATTCAACATTAGAATCCTCTGTATTCTCTTTGGCTAAGGCTTTAAAATCATCTGTCTCTTTTGCTTCTTTTAATAATTCTTGTGCTCTTTTTAGGGCAGAATCGGTTTCGCTCTCGGTAGCTTGAGAAGAATCGCCGTCATCAGTAGACTGGCTAGTAGTGTCATTTTCCGTAGCATTGGAAGAGTTATCATTTCCTGAAGTAGAGGAACTACCACCTTCCGTAGACTGACTAGCACTAACCTCTTCTGTGGTAGTCTTAATCAGTATATGCTGTACTGTGATTTGTTTTGCCTCTTCATCACTTACATCTGTATCTGCATTCATTGTAGCCGCATCATATACCTTTTGATAAATCATATTTTCTTTGTAAAATTGTTCAATCAGCGCTGTTGTAAACCCATATTTTTCTTCATCTTCTGAAGTGACGTTGTCCAAAAA
The DNA here is from genome assembly GCA_047972335.1 of Anaerocolumna sp. Classification (GTDB taxonomy): domain Bacteria; phylum Bacillota; class Clostridia; order Lachnospirales; family Lachnospiraceae; genus Anaerocolumna. The sequence goes on from JBKEAO010000021.1 coordinate 36,291, forward strand.
TTCTTCTGCGTTATCCTTTATACTAGCTTCTTCTTCATCTGTTAAGGTTATTTGATATTTTTCTAGCTTATCATTGATGATTTTGGTTTGAGTAATCAGATTTAAAATTTCTTCTTTGGCCGCGTCCTCAAAGCTTTGTCCATCTATATCATAGGACCAAATACTCTCTCCATAAAAGGATTCATACCTTGATTTAATCACCTGAAAATAAATCATAGCTTCACTATAATACACCTTATGATCCCCAATTTTTACAACCAATTCCCCTAAATTCTGTTCTTCCTCTGTGTCTATTATCTCTTCAATTATAGTAGGTGTAGTAGTAATTCCTTCGCCAGTATTTGTTTCATTCCCTTTATCTGTGTCCTTATTACAGGCACTGGTAAATGCTATAGAAACCAATAAACCTGCCGCTATATATTTTCTTACATTTTTAATCATCTTGTAACTCCAATCTTATACAGAGGTATAATTTTACTATTTTAAGTATAAATCATTTTATATCTTCCATCAATAGTTTTAAATCAGACAATAAATCCTTAATAAAATCAAACAAATCAAGCAGCTCTATTCTACCATTTTTTCCATTTTTCTTCATTTGATATAGGAAATATGGGTTAGATTCTGGCACTAATTTTAAATAAGGCTTATGCTTTTCTATAAACAGAGGAATCTCCCCAACTTTTAATCTGGCTTTGTTATACATAACCAACTTAATTTCTTCATTTCTGTAAGTTAAATTGGTAACATAGACACTATGACACATACCCTTTATTAAAGCTATATTAAGTAGATTATTTACAGATGTAGGCATATCTCCAAACCTGTCTAAAAGTTCCTCTTGCATATCTAATAGTTCCTCTTCATTTTGAATCTCTGCAATTCTTTTATAAACGTCTAATTTTTGGAATTCACTTTTGATATATGTCGCTGGAATAAATGCATCTATATCCATATCTACTGAGGTATCAAAGGTATCTTCTTCTTTTATCTCACCTTTCATAGACTTTACTGCATCATTTAACATTTTGCAGTATAAATCATATCCAACTGCCTCCATATGTCCACTTTGCTGAGCACCCAAAAGATTCCCTGCTCCTCTAATCTCTAAATCTCTCATGGCAATTTTAAAACCCGAACCAAGTTCTGTAAATTCTTTAATGGCTTGCAATCTCTTTTCAGCAATTTCTTTTAACATTTTATCTCTTTTATACATCAAAAACGCATAGGCAGTACGATTAGAGCGCCCCACCCTTCCCCTTAGCTGATACAACTGGGATAGTCCAAGACGGTCAGCATCATCAATAATCATGGTATTTACGTTAGAAATGTCTAATCCTGTTTCAATGATTGTAGTAGAAACCAACACATCGATTTCTCCATTGATAAAATCAAACATAATACGTTCTAATTCTCTTTCACTCATCTGACCATGCGCAAAAGAAACATTGGCTTCAGGTACTAACTTAGCAATCTTTCCAGCCACTTCATCAATGCCATTGACACGATTATATACAAAGTAAACCTGGCCATCTCTAGCAAGCTCCCTATGAATTGCCTCCCTAATAATTTCTTCATTATGCTCTAATACAAAGGTTTGAATTGGCATTCTATCCACAGGCGGTTCTGTCAATACACTCATATCACGAATACCAATCAGACTCATATGAAGCGTTCTTGGTATAGGTGTCGCTGTTAAGGTTAATACATCCACATTTCCTTTAAACTGCTTTATTTTTTCTTTATGAGTCACTCCAAAACGTTGCTCTTCATCTACAATGAGCAGGCCTAAATTATGAAACTGAATATCCTTAGATAGTACTCTGTGCGTGCCAATTAAAATATCTAATTTACCTGTTTTTACTCGCTCAATCACAGTTTTTTGCTGAGCTGGGGTTTTAAATCTTGATAGCATATCTATGCTAATGGGGAAGTCCATCATTCTTTGCACAAAAGTATTATAATGCTGCTGTGCCAATATGGTTGTGGGCACTAAGATTACAACTTGTTTGCCATCAGACACTGCTTTAAATGCAGCTCTAATAGCAATCTCTGTCTTACCATACCCTACGTCACCACACACAAGGCGGTCCATGATCTTCATGCTTTCCATGTCCTTTTTCGTATCAAAAATTGCCCTTAACTGATCATCTGTTTCCTCATATGGAAACATTTCTTCAAATTCATTTTGCCAAACTGTATCTGGACTAAACTGATAGCCTTGCTCTTGTTGCCTAGATGCATAAAGTTCAACTAATTCCTTTGCGATTTCTTTTACAGCTCCTTTTACCCTGGTTTTTGTATTTTTCCATTCTGGGGAATTAAGCTTGTTAAGCTTAGGCTTCTTTGCATCAGCACCAGCATATTTTTGTATTACATCAAGGCCTGTGGCTAAAATATATAACACTCCACCACCGCCATACTCAATTTTAATATAATCCTTTGTTACCTTATCCACTTCAATTTTTTCAATACCCCGGTAAATACCAAGACCGTGATTTTCATGGACAACATAATCTCCAACATTTAAGTCCGTAAAATTTTGAATCTTCTTACCATCGTACTCTTTTATTTTCTTTCTTTTTTTCTTTTCAACACCAAAAATATCACTTTCAGAAATAATGACAAGGTTAATAAGAGGATACTCAAACCCCCTATGAAGATTACCATGTATGATCATTATTTCCCCTTTTTGTACCATCCTGTCCATGTCTTCACTATAAAATGCATTAAGTTCATGATCTCTTAAGTCTTCACTCAAACGTTTTGCCCTAGTTCTTGAACTAGATAATAGAATAACTCTATAACCGCCTTTTTTCCATTTCAGTAAATCTTGCACCAATATATCAAAATTATTATTATAAGGATTCACTGACCTAACTGTAATATCCCATTTTCTCTTCACATTAAAATGAAGTGCTTTATAATCCATAGTACTAAGAAGAATAACGTTTTTTTGATTGAAAAGCCCTAGCAGTTCTTTATAACCATAAATCGCATCACTTTGTCCAGGCAAGATATAACCCTTTTCGATTCTTCCAATCATACCTTCTCTAAATTCTTGCTCTACGGTCTCCCCTTTTTCAGTTATTCTTAAGGGTTCATCCACAAATATGATAGAATTATCCTTTGTAAAATACTCAAAAAACGAAACCGTATGATCAAAGAAATATTTGATATAGCTATCAAGTCCTACAGACCCTTGAAAACTCTCAAGATTATCTTTAAATTCTTCAATAATTGTCTGGATTCTAAAAGCTTCTTCTGTTTTTTTGTCCCCTCTTAACTTAGAGACATATTCCTTCTTCTCATCTTCTATCTTTTTCATACCCATGGCAATTCTATCCTTGGTAAGAATAATCTCTGCCGCAGGATATATTCCAATTTCCTGAACCCTCTCAATGGATCTTTGGCTGTCCACATCAAAAGATCTAATAGAATCTACTTCGTCTCCCCATAACTCAATTCTATAAGGACATTCTAACGTGGGTGGGTAGATGTCAATGATTCCGCCCCTAACAGCAAATTCTCCAGGACCTTCTACCTGCCCCATTCTCTCATATCCAAGGTGTACTAACTCCTCCACAAGCTTGGTTAAGTCAAGACTTCCACCTTCACTTATCTTTACTACCCTTTGCTTTAAAAATTCCAATGGAAGTATTTTATCCATACCACCATCCAAAGTAGTAATCACTGTAATGGGCTCTCTGTCTATCAGTTTTCTTAATATCTTAAGTCTATCTCTTACAATTGCGTTACCATGTATATCTGCACTATAAAAGATGATATCTTTGGCTGGATAAACATATACCTCTTTATCATAAAGCTTATAATCCTCGTATATTTCCTTGGCCTTAATATCATTATAAGTAATAATCAGCTTCCAGGGTACCCCTTCACTAAGGCCAGATATTAAGTGGCACTTTTGGGAATCAATACAACCAGTTATCTGTATTGGTGTATTCTTAAGTTTTATGTTATCCTCTATGTCATTGAATTCTTTTAGTTCCTTCAAAGGGTTCGTAAAGGTTTTCAAGATGAAGCCTCCTCATACAATTTTGGTGTCAAAGCTAAAAAATGCGTTATTCTTTTTTATTATATAAATTCATGGCTTGGTTTAGGCCCTCTTTTATAATCGTTGTTACGGCTTGTTCGCCCCTGATAATAGCAGCTTTGATTAAGACCGCCTCCTCACCTTGAAATCTTGACAAAACATAATCTGCCAAATCCCATCCTTTGGGCTTGTCACCCACTCCTACCTTAATTCGCGGAAACTGGGTAGAACCAAGATGGGCAATAATACTCTTGATTCCATTGTGCCCACCTGCACTTCCTTGTAAGCGTATTCTTAGTTGCCCTACATTTAGACTAATATCATCATAAATTATAATAATATTTTCATTGGGTACTTTATAAAAGTCTACCAATTCTCTTACACTCTCACCACTTAAATTCATATAGGTCTGTGGCATAGCTAAGACTACTTTTTCCCCTTCAATAACTCCCTTACCACATATGGCTTTATGTTTTTTAAAATCCATTGGAATATTATATTCACTAGATATTCTAGTAATTACGTCAAACCCTATGTTATGGCGGGTATGCTCATATTCTCTACTAGGATTTCCTAATCCGATTATAATGTACATTATATATTCCTTTCTGTTTAAATCCATTCTAAGACTGTTGTAAATGCTTCAGATCAATTGTTACCAGCCTGTTAGATCATAGTTTTGCACATAAACTTACGCTGCACAATTGGTACTTCCCCCTTGTGCAGCTCTTTCACATCATATAAAATTTGTATTATAGTATATTATAAAGGATTTAAAACATGATATCAATTAAAAAAATGGTATAGAACTTACTCAAAATCTCCTAAGTTTTGAATTGAATATATAATAAATTTCCAGCAAACCCTTATGAATGCTGGAAAATTTTTGTCCACATTTTGTATATTTAGTATAGCGCAATCTAATGGAACGTGTTATAATGTAACTATATAATATGGAGGAAACGTTATGAAAATACTTTTATTTGGCGTATCAAATGTTGGCAAATCCATCACTGGTGAGTTGCTTGCGCATCGTTTAGGGTATGATTTTTACGATCTTG
>JBKEAO010000093.1:0-28139 GCA_047972335.1 Anaerocolumna sp.
AATCAGCAGGTTATCGGTTCAAGTCCGATCGTCGGCTTCAACGAAAGTTGAAGTATACAATTAAAAGCAATTGTATTATTAATATGGATGGATTCCCGAGTGGCCAAAGGGGGCAGACTGTAAATCTGTTAGCGACGCTTTCGAAGGTTCGAATCCTTCTCCATCCACTTAGTTTTAAACTAAATTGAATAAAAAATATCATCGCGGGGTGGAGCAGTCTGGAAGCTCGTCGGGCTCATAACCCGAAGGTCAAAGGTTCAAATCCTGTCCCCGCAATCGAAAACTTAAATGTTTTTGAAGCCTGTGTCAACATGTTGACCATGCCCAGATAGCTCAGTCGGTAGAGCAGAGGACTGAAAATCCTCGTGTCGCTGGTTCGATTCCGGCTCTGGGCATTTTTTATTGGAGCAAATTGAAATTACTCTGATAAACATGGGATATTAGCTCAGTCGGTAGAGCACTTGACTTTTAATCAAGGTGTCCGGGGTTCGAATCCCCGATGTCTCATTGTTATAATATATAAAATGCGAAAGACCATATAATTGATATATAGTCTTTTTTTTATTTTAAATTATATATAACATAAAAGTATAATAATTTACATTTTTAATAATTTAGAATAAATTAAAAAAGAGTAATAGGTAAATTATGTATTTACTTAAAAGAATTATAATAATCTTTATATATTTATATTTCATTAACTGTATATTATAGATAATGAAATTGTTAAAAATTACTATTAATATAACTTAAAAGCAGTAATATTTATTATATTATTTATAATAAAAACAAAATTTATTTTAGTGTAATCTAAATAAAAACAAAATACAATTTATTTGTTTCTATTTATACGTTTAATATTGCAATAATTTACGTAATATAGTATATTGTAATTACGTGTAAAAAATATTGTCTAGATAAATGCTTAATACTTTAATAATATCTAAAATACTTTTAATATTATCTAAAATAGATTAACATTTCCCAGGCATACTAAAAGGAGGCATTTAAAATGAAGTTTTTTATTGACACAGCAAATGTAGAAGATATTAAGAAAGCAAATGAAATAGGAGTAATATGTGGGGTTACTACAAACCCTTCATTAATTGCTAAAGAAGGACGTGACTTTGTAGAAGTAATTAAAGAAATAACTTCTATAGTAGACGGACCTATTAGTGGTGAGGTAAAAGCTACTACTACTGATGCAGAAGGTATGATAGCAGAAGGAAGAGAGATAGCTAAAATACATCCTAATATGGTTGTTAAGATTCCAATGACAGTAGAGGGATTAAAAGCTACTAATGTTTTATCTAAAGAAGGAATTAAGACAAATGTAACACTAGTTTTTTCAGCAAATCAGGCATTACTTGCAGCTAGAGCAGGTGCAACTTATGTTTCCCCATTTTTAGGTAGATTAGATGATATATCTATGCCAGGGATTGATTTAATACGTACAATTTCAGAAATTTTTGATATTTATAATTTAGATACAGAGATTATTGCTGCCAGTGTACGTAATCCTGTTCATATAACAGATTGTGCTTTAGCAGGAGCGGATATTGCGACTGTTCCATATAGTGTAATTGAAACATGCACAAAGCATCCATTAACAGACCAAGGAATTGAGAAGTTTCAAGCTGATTATAAGGCTGTTTTTGGGGAATAATGAATGAAACGTTAATTTTTAGGAGGAAGAAAAATGAGTAATATTGAAACTATGTCGGTTAATGCAATTCGTGTATTAGCTGCAGACGCGGTGCAAAAGGCGAATTCAGGACATCCGGGGCTTCCATTAGGTGCTGCGGCTATGGCTTATGAATTATGGGCTAAACATATGAACCATAACCCTAAGAATCCTAATTGGGTAAATAGAGATAGATTTATCTTATCAGGTGGACATGGTTCAACTTTATTATATTCATTATTACACCTTTTTGGTTATGGTGATTTATCAAAAGATGACTTAGCTAATTTTCGTCAGTTAGATTCTCTTACACCAGGACATCCAGAATATAAACATACTGTAGGTATTGAAGCTACAACAGGTCCTTTAGGTGCAGGTATGGCAATGGCTGTTGGTATGGCAATGGCAGAAGAACATTTAGCAGCTAAATTTAATAAGGATGGTTTTCCTGTAGTTGATCACTATACCTATGTATTAGGTGGAGATGGCTGTATGATGGAAGGTATTTCATCTGAAGCATTTTCACTAGCAGGTACTTTGGGACTTAGCAAATTAATTGTTTTATATGATTCCAATAAAATATCTATTGAAGGTAGTACAGACATAGCTTTTACAGAAGATGTTGAAAAGAGATTTCAAGCATTTGGATTTCAAACATTAGTTGTAGAAGATGGTAATGATTTAGCAGAAATTGGTGCAGCTCTTGTTGAAGCTAAAAAAGACAAATTAAGACCTACAATGATTACTGTGAAAACAAAAATTGGGTTTGGATCTCCAAGAGAAGGTATGGCTAGTGCGCATGGTGAACCACTTGGTGTTGATAATGTTGCAGCGTTAAGAGTAAAACTTGGCTGGCCATCAACAGAAGATTTCTTTGTACCAGATGAAGTATATAAACATATAGAAGATATAAATTCTAAAAATGCGCTTGTAGAAGATAAATGGAATGAAATGTTTGCAAAGTACAGCGATACTTATCCAGAATTAAAAGAATTATGGGACAAACATCATGATATAAATTACGCAGATGACCTAATCAATGATGAAGAGTTCTGGAAGTATGCAGATAAACCAGAAGCTACAAGAAATCTTTCCGGAATGATTATTAACAGAATTAAAGATATACTTCCTGGTTTTATTGGAGGATCTGCTGACTTAGCACCTTCTACTAAAACATATATGAAAGATGAAGGGGACTTCTCAAAAGAGGATTATGCAGGTAGAAATCTTCACTTTGGTGTTAGAGAATTAGCTATGGCTGCAATTGGTAATGGACTTGCATTACATGGTGGATTAACTGCATATGTTTCTACATTTTTTGTATTTAGTGACTATGTAAAACCTATGGCAAGATTATCATCCATAATGGGATTACCTTTAACTTATGTATTGACACATGATAGTATTGGTGTAGGAGAAGATGGACCTACACATGAACCAATAGAACAATTAGCTATGTTACGTTCTATGCCTAACTTTACAGTGTTTAGACCTGCAGATGCTACAGAAACTATTGCAGGTTGGTATTATGCTATTACATCAAAAACAACACCTACAGCCCTTGTTTTAACTAGACAAAATCTTCCACAATATACTGGATCTAGTAAAGAAGCTTTAAAAGGTGGATATATTATTTCTCCTTCTACTAAAGCTACTCCTGATGCAATTATTATGGCAAGTGGTTCTGAAGTAGAAATAGCTGTTAAGGCACAAGAAGAATTAAAGAATGAAAATGTAGATGTAAGAGTAGTAAGTTTCCCATCCTTTGAATTATTTGATAGTCAATCAGCTGAGTATAGAGAATCTATATTACCTAAGTCTGTTAGAGCGAGAGTTGCAGTGGAAGCGGCAGCAGATTTTGGATGGGGCAAATATGTTGGTTTAGATGGTACCTATGTAACAATGAAAGGTTTTGGAGCTAGTGCACCAGCAGCTGAACTATTTAAGAAATTTGGTTTTACTACGGAAAATGTAGTGGCTGCCGTAAAATCAGTATTATAATTTTTATACAGCTAGTATTAAATAAAACTTTATAATGGAGAACCTAGCATAAGTTAGAATAATATTTTAACATATGCTAGGTTTTTTTAATAAATTTAACCTAATAGGGCAAGTAAGTCTTACACCTGTGTCTATATGTCGGGGTAAGACTTACTTGTCCTATTAGGTGTAATAGCATCGCTAGGATACTTCAGATTTATATATAGGATATAGGTTATGAGCAAACTTTTTAGTGATGCATAGTATGATATGGCTAAATAATTACGAAAATATTTGTATTAATTTGTAATGTATTACATTTTATTAAAGTATTAATATAAAAATATGGAAAACCTGTTATATCTTCTAATGAAACTTTAATATATAAGCATTGAAAAATATGTAAATAACCGATAAAATATATAAAAAGACTTATAAAAAGACTTATAAAAAGACTTATAAAAAGACTTATATAAAGACTTATAAGAAAGTTTTATATAAAAGGCTTATAAAGAAGGTATTTTATATAAGGGTTATAATTAAAGGCTTATAATAAATAGGAGGATAAAAAATGCCTAAGATTTTAATTGTTGAGGATGAAAGTAAGATTGCTAGGTTTGTGGAATTAGAACTTAAATATGAAGGTTACGATATTGAAATTGCATCAGATGGAAGAACAGGTCTTGAGAAGGCTCTTCATAAGGATATAGACTTGGTACTATTAGATATTATGTTACCAGGCATAAGTGGTATTGAAGTATGTAGGAGAATAAGACTTGATTCTAATGTACCTATTATCATGTTAACAGCAAAAGACGATGTTACAGATAAGGTAGCCGGTCTTGATATAGGAGCAGATGATTATATGACAAAACCATTTGCCATTGAGGAACTTTTAGCTAGAATTCGTGTGGTACTTAATAGGCATACAAAATTGGTACAACCCAAAATTGACATATTACAATATGGAAAGCTTATGCTTAACTTATCTAGTCATAGTGCCTCTTATGATAATGAGGAACTTATATTAACAAAAAAAGAATTTGAATTATTAGAGTATTTACTTAAAAATAAAAATATAGCTATTACTAGAGAACAGTTATTAAATAATGTATGGGATTATGAATATTTAGGGGATACCAATGTAGTTGACGTGTACGTGCGGTATTTGCGCCAAAAAATAGATGATAAATACGGTGTAAGAATTATAAATACAGTGAGAGGGGTAGGGTATATTATTAAAGATGAAGTATAATGTGAAGGAATCTATACGTCAGCTTTTAATTCGATTTGTCTTACCCATACGTAGAAAAAGAGAAAAATGGATGGGGAATTTTAGATTCTCCATTGCATTTAGAATCTCATTATACTATTTAAAATTATTATTAATTTATGGTGTCCTTTTTTTATTTTTATTTTCAATTTTGTATTTTAGTATTGAATATAAAAGTAATAAGGATAAAGTAACCTATATGTTAGATGAATATTCTGATAAAGGTGTGTTGATTAGGGGGCATGGGGAAAAGAATCCCTTGTATAGTAGTGGAATTACGATAAAGATTGTTGATGGTAAATTAGGAAATACTGTATTTACAGATATGGATAGAGATATTACAAATGAAAAAATATGGATGAATCACATATTTTATGAAAAAATAGAACATTTTCTGGACTTTATGATTATGGATTTAGAGGAGGTATCGATTGATGGTTATACGTATTTATTCTATATTCAGTATGATTTATTGGATAGTAAGATAAAATATAATCATATGATTATAGGTGTCCTAGTTATATATCTTTTTATAGTTTATTTTATTGTACAGCAAGGTAGAAAGAGTGACCTTAAATTATTACAACCAATAACTGAAATGTCTGATATGGCTAATAGACTGACAGTTAATAATTTAGCAAGTAAAAGACTAAACATAGATGGTACAAAAAATGAGCTAAAAGATTTAGCCATAGTGATTAACCATATGCTTGATCGGATTGAGGTCTCTTATGAGAGTCAAAAGCAATTTGTATCTGATGCCTCTCATGAACTTAGAACTCCCATTGCCGTTATACAAGGCTATGCGAATTTACTGAATCGGTGGGGTGCCAAAAATGAAGAAGTACTAGAAGAATCGATTGATGCAATTAATAATGAATCTAAATCCATGCAAGATCTAGTTGAGAAACTTCTCTTTTTATCAAGACATGATAAAAAGACATTGAAGTTAGAGAAACATTTTTTTAATATGTGTCAAGTAGTTGAGGAAATGGTAAAAGAAACTAAACTTGTAACTGCCAATAGAAACATTGAAACGAATGGTTTAATGGATGTTGCCGTGTATGGGGACAAGCAGGCGCTAAAACAAGCAATTAGGGTATTCATAGATAATGCTGTAAAGTACACCAAGGATGGTGATACAATAACCATTTCCTGCGAAAATAGAAATGGAGATTGTATTATTACTGTGGAGGATACAGGTATTGGTATGACCAGAAAAGATGTAGAAAATATATTTGATAGGTTTTACAGGTCGGACCAAGTTAGAAATGAAAAAATATATGGACATGGATTAGGATTATCTATAGCAAAATTAATTATATTGGCTCACACAGGGCAGATAAAGGTTCGTTCACAATTTACTAAGGGCACATCCTTTATCATTACATTGCCAAACAGAAGGTAGCAGAAAAATCTTTCTTTTGATGTACCTAATAGAACAAGAAAGTCTCCTGTATATAGAAGCAGGAGACTTTTGTTATGGAATTATATATTTTTAAATTGAGCCATATAAAGTTCATAATAAAGTCCTTTTTTGGCTAAAAGTTCACTAGAAGTACCTTCTTCTGCAATTCCGCCACCATCTATCACAAAGATACGATCTGCTTTTTGTATAGTAGAGAGTCTATGGGCTATTACAAAGGATGTTCTGCCCTTAAGTAAAGCTTCTATACCCTTTTGTACTAAGAGCTCAGTATGGGTATCAATACTAGAAGTAGCTTCGTCTAGAATAAGTATTTTTGGCATAGATACCATGGTTCTGGCAAAAGCTAGAAGTTGTCGTTGCCCTGCTGAAAGACCGGCACCCCTTTCTTTTAATTCTGTATCATAGCCTTTTTCCAATTTTATAATGAAGTCATGGGCATTTACTGCTTTTGCAGCATTGATCATTTCTTCATCTGTAGCATCTAATTTTCCATATTTTAAATTATCTTTAATGGTGCCAGAAAACAAGAAATTATCCTGGGTCATAATACCCATTTGCTGACGTAAGCTTTCAATGGTTACATCTTTTACGTTATGATTATCAATATATATGGTGCCAGACTGTATATCATAAAAGCGGCTAATGAGGTTAACTACAGTTGTTTTACCAGCCCCCGTTGGTCCAACCAAAGCAATGGTTTCACCTGGGTTTATGACAAAGCTCACATCATTTAATACATTTGTATCTTCATCATAGGAGAAAGATACATTGTTAAATGTAACTTTTCCGTTGATTTCTGGTAGTTCTGTAACATTATCACCGTCTTTTATTTCGGGCTTTGTATCCATTATTTCAAAAATACGTTCAGCACCAGAAATATTTGTAACCAATTGGTTGTAAAAATTACTTAGGTTCATGATAGGTCTCCAAAACATAGAAATATAAGTACCAAAAGCAATTAATGTACCAACATTAATGATATCATCACCAGCTAATTTTACACCTGCAAAATATAAAGCAACCATTCCAAGTCCCCAACAAAAATCAATAATAGGGCCAAAAGCATCACTTAGAGTAATGGCTTTTATAAAAGAGCCTCTTTGTTCAGCTAATAATTCGTCAAAGGCAGCAGCCGTTTCACCTTCTGCTGTAAAGCTTTGAACGATTCTCATACCTGATAAGTCCTCATGTATAAAGGCATTAAGATTTGAGTTTTTCTTACGATGGGTTACCCATCTTATATGTGAATAAACTTGAATGATCCACATGCCTATAATAAGAAGGGGAAGGCTTATCATAGCAGCCAATGCAAGGCGATAATTTTTTACTAACATAATTCCGACAACGGCACAAACGGTAATAAAATCAGGAATAAGGGTGGTTACACTATTAGATAAAACATCTTTTAATGAATTTACATCACCAATTACTCTGGCTAAGATCTTACCCGTTGGTCTGCTATCAAAGAAACTAAAGCTTAATTTTTGTATATGCGTATATAGTTCTTGCCTTATGGTAAGCAATACGTTATTAGATACTTTAGCCATGATATACATTCTTAATTTTACTAAAAGAATATAACAGACATTTAATACAACAGCAAAGATACCTAATTTTAGTAGGCCATTAACATCTTTGTTTTTAATATTTACATCAATGGCATGTTCTACGATCAGTGGGTTAATAACACTGATTCCAACTGTTATGGTCATAATAATTAATACCATAATGATTTCTTTTCTATAAGCTAAGAGATAATGAAATAAGCGTAATAAAGTCTTTAATTTACTGGTGTTTACTGATTTTTCATCATCACGTATGGAGTTTATTGACATAGTATTCCTCCTTTGAAGTTAGGTTAAATTGTTACACTGCAAATGAATTTTCGTTTATGTGGTCTCCATATTGAGCCATAAAGGTTTCATAATACATACCTTTTGCTGCTAGGAGTTCTTCGTGTGTTCCCCTTTCAGCAATGCTACCATCTTTTAAGATAACTATTTCATCTGCATTTCTTACAGCAGAAATACGATGAGCAATTATAATTTTAGTGGTATCTTTTAAGTCATTTAAAGCTTTTTGAATTAAATGCTCAGTTTCCATATCCAAAGCAGAAGTAGAATCATCAAGAATTAATATAGGCGTTTTTTTGGACAGGGCTCTTGCAATACTGATTCTTTGTTTTTGTCCTCCGGAAAGGCCAACACCTCTTTCACCGATAATTGTGTCATAGCCATCATTCATTTTCTCAATAAAATCTTTTGCTTGGGCATTGGTAATAGAGTGGATTACTTCTTCATCTGTTATGGAAGCTTTTTTTCCTAATTTAATGTTTTCTGTAACAGTATCAGAAAAAAGGAAAACATCTTGCATAACAAGTGATATGCCTTTTCTTAAGTCATGTAGAAATAAGTCTTTTACATTAATACCATCTACTTTAATTTCACCTTCATTGGCATCATAAAAGCGTTGCAATAAATGAATGATAGAGGTTTTACCAGCACCTGTAGCACCCATAATACCGATGGTTTTTCCTCTTTGTAAGGAAAAACTAATATCTTTTAATATAGGTTTTTCACCAATGCTTAAAGATACATGATTAAATTCTACATTACCTTGTAAATCTTCTAATGAAATGGCATCGTCTTTTTCCTTTACAGAGGGGGATTCTTCAAATACTTTTTTTACCCTTCTATTAGAGGCAAAGGCAGCAGCTAAGTCATTACCAAGCCAACCAAGTATTTCCATGGGCCAAACAATATTGTTGCAATATTCTGCAAATGCACCTAGCGTACCAAGGGTTATCTCGTCGTTGATTACCATAAATCCACCAATGACAATTACTATGATAGGAAGTAGTCTGGTCACAAATTGAAAGTAGGGATTATACTTTACAAAAACTTTGGATTGTTTCATATTGAGTTCGTAGTATCTTTTGTTATGAGATAAAAATTTACTTATTTCAAATTTTTCTCTAGCAAATGCTTTGACAGTTCTTACGCCTGCCAAATTTTCTTGAGCTACAGTATTTAGCTCGGCATTTTCTTCACTTATTTTTTCGTAAATGCTGCCAAGATTCTTTTCCATTAAAATTGCTATAATTGCAACAATAGGCATTGCAATAAGCGGTATAATGGTTAATTTAGGCGATAAGGATAACATACAGTAGATTGCTATAGAAGTATGAATAACTACTTCAATGATTAGCATTCCAACAAATCCTACTGCTGCCCATATTTTGTCTACATCATCTTTTAGTCTAGACATTAGTTCACCTGTATTTGTTCTATCAAAGAAATCAAGGGATAGCTTTTGAACATGTCTAAACAAATTTCTTCTAACATCACATCCAATTTTGGAGCTGACGGCATCAAAACAGAATTCTTTTAGATAACCAAATACGCATCTGCCAATACCAATAGATAAAATGATTAGTAAAAACTTCGTTAATTTTTCTCTTTCTCCGCCTACAATTACATCATCAATAATTCTTTTTGTGATCTGGGGTGTTAGCATATCTAGTGAAACACTGGTTATCATACAGACAATTGCAAATAAATAAATATACCAATATTTCAAGATATAACTTGATAATTTTTTCATAAAACCTCCTGTTTATCGTTTAAAGGGTCGAACAGTTTCCAATCTACTTTTACTTTTTTGCATTTTAGGCAAAAAAATAGCCATGGTAAGTTACCATGGCAATAAAAGTCAATTA
Organism: Anaerocolumna sp.; assembly: GCA_047972335.1. GTDB lineage: Bacteria > Bacillota > Clostridia > Lachnospirales > Lachnospiraceae > Anaerocolumna. The sequence continues at coordinate 10,085 of JBKEAO010000093.1, forward strand.
TATAATACATATATGCATATTAAAAATAGCATAATTGTATCTTTATATAAAAGAATCCATTGAGGTAAACTTACATAATGTTTTGGTACTTAACTTAATAGTGGTCGTAATTAAATTTTTCATGTTTTTTACCTCTCTTTCTTTTATAGTCTTTTAAAATTATATCACATTAGTAATAATTGTCAACATTTATTTTATAAAATTTTTATATTTTATTTTACAAATTTTTATTTGTAAAATATGCACTATATTATACTATGGATAAATAATCCATATATAGATTTTTAAATGCTAAATTTAGAATACTTATTATTGATATATGAGCTATATATTATCTAATTCTACGCTAACAGGATAATGATCAGATAAATAAATTCCGTTTTCACAATCATTCCATAATTCACATTTACTACATTTTAATCCAGAGGTAACTGCAATATAATCAATCTTTTCATGGGGAATCATTCTACCAAAGTCATGAAAAGTTCCTTCCATTCCTGATGTAAGATCTCGTAAAAAGTTACTATTTACCATAAGCTTTATTTCTGGGGAGTCTGGATATCCATTAAAATCACCAGTTAATATCATCTCAATATTATCATACCCAGCCTGTCCTTTTTGGACGGCTACCTTTTTCATGTGCTTTAATATTTGCTCCATGCCAAGCAACCTTGCTTCGCTTCCAATATGATCTAAGTGGGTGTTTAAAAGGTAGTATAATTTACCTGTCTCTAGATCTTGAAAGAACAACTCTGAAACAGATCTAGGACACATACTTTGATTATCATATCGTGACCCAGGAATCTGGGGTGTTAATGATAGCCAGAATGTATTCATAGATATTATTTGAAATTTATCTTTTCTAATTGCTACAGTATTTTGTTCACCTTGTAAGTCTTTTTCTCTTCCACAGCCAAGAATGAAATAATGATTTAGATTATCCTTCATCCAACTAGATACATGTGGCAATACTTCTTGAAAACAGATAATGTCAGGACTTTCTGTATTTAATTTACGTAAAATGAGATCCTTTCTATTTTGAAAGTTATTCTCCCCATCTTGATTATAATCACAACGAATGTTAAAAGTTACTACTTTCATTTTTATACCCATTGCATACCGCAAGCAAGCTTTTGGCACTGCCACAAATTAATTGGCTGAAAGAATATTCTCGTGGCATCCTTTCAATAATTTTCTTTCAACCTTCTTTTATTACTTCAAATAATATATATAGATACTTCTTTTTTATTTTCATACGAAAGAGGGACATTTTGGTAACACTTCGTATAATGACTGAATAGTTACTATAACTCAAACTTTGCAGATAAATATATGTTTATATGCAGAGTTTAAGTTATTTACAGTATTCATATTATAAACATAAAAAACACTGGTATTACAGTATTCATATTATAAACATAAAAAACATTGGTAGTACATGATACTTATTATAAACATGAAAAACACCAAGTATATATTATTATTTAAGGTAAATATGAAATTCCCTATTTTCTTTTGCAGCTTTTAAAAAGTCTTCTTTTAAAATTTCAAATCCGCCATGTCTATAAGGATTCATAATAAAGCTTCCTGGAAGGGTCTTATTATTTGATTTTATACATATAGATTGATCCATATTATTATCTATATGATAAATAAAAGTCACGGTCTTTTCGTAGGAGGTATATTGTAAAGCGACTCCATCTAAATCTTTTGTAATAACGGGATCAATTAATATTTTATTGTTTTTAAAACGAATACCGAATAAATCAGCAACAATTCGTCTAATATAAATGCCAGGGCCACTAGAATATAGTCTCCATCCACCTTTTACAGATATGTCACCGGTTCTTAATTTATCAAAATTAGCGGCATATTCATAACGATCATTAAACACGCCTTCTGAGCTGCTAAAGTAAACATTACTTTGACGTGTTAATGCATTTGGTACATATTCTGTAAGTAGAATTGGATTAATACGCATCAAAGCATCCCAGGCTTTTGTTGATAATCCTAGCGTAGCAGCAGCTTCAATATATCGAATATGTGCATGAGAATATTGTAAGCTTATTTCTCTGCCAACATTGGCAGCTTGTTCTGCTCTTAAGAAAATCTTACTGATTCCTCCATTGTAACTTGCAGGATGATCCATCAGACGCACACCATCAGGACAGGATAAATGTTCATCTATAATGTCCATATTGCGGGCTGCTAGTTCTGAATCTGCTAATTGTGCAATGATACTTCTAGTTAATGGAAGTAACCGGTATTGAATGGAGGTTTCAGTATCTGTAGGATGTAGCATATATTTCATATAATCCTCAGACTCTCTGTAAAGAAATCCTGCTATAACCCCATCTTTAATCAGATATTTGTAGAAGGAATCTTTAATTTCTGTAGCCATTTGTGAAACATCTTTTGCAAAGACTTTATCTGTGTTAAGAACAGATATGCTAAGCAATTCCAATGTCTGCATAGCAAGGGACTGGGTCCAAGCACTTACCAAGTTTTCTTTTAATTTACCATTGGCTGGCTGTAGGGTGTCATCCCAATCTCCTCCAGCATAGGAAATAAGAGCAGTACCAGGCAGATAACGATTCTTTATGGTGTCAACTGCGCGTTTTATGTGAAGCAGTATGGTTTCAGGTTTGTTTATTGGCAATGCACCTTTTGCAGTACGGTAATCAATAACTTCCTCTAGAATGGAGATATCACCAGTAGTTTGTATATAATCACTAATGGCTTTTAATGGCCAGAAGACTACATCTCCGTGACAGTCTTCTTGATGCATAGGATAACGATCAAACATAAACCATTGTGGCCACTCAAAAACTTTATCAATTTGATGAGAAAATAGGGTTAATAGTATGTCACGTACAAGGGAATAATTCTGTGTTGTTAAGAAAAATTCCAATGGTCCTTGGCAGACATCACGAGTACCCCAAGCTGCACCGCCAGATTGTTCAAGACCATGTGGGGAAGCAAAATGAATCAAAGCATCATGGGTATACCAATGTACAATGGTATTTAATTTTTGTGTTGTAACGGAAACACCAGATGGATCCCTTAGCTCAAAATTACATGTTAAGTTATCATAGTATTCATAATAAGCCTTTTGCTGTACTTCATAGTCATAGCTACTAAGGAAGGAAACATTGTTGTTTGAATCATAACCTTGTATTACAATATCAAAATCGGAACTGTCTGGTACTAAAACAGATAGAAGAGTCGGATTTAACGTTGTATTATCTTCAAAGAAGAAACTATCATCTGTTATGGTACTATTTACAGGTATTTTCATTGAAAAATGCAAATCAGGATAATAAGTATTTGTTATAACCTCTGGGGAAGGATGAATTGTTATAATATTATCTTCTTTTGTAAGTATAATTTCATTTTCATACTCATTAGGTCCTGCAGTTAGCTGGTGTGTAACAATAAAATCATATTTTATATGATTTACTGATTTTACTTTTAGAACAATTTCTGGACGATTATACATGGCAAAGGAGGTTACAATTAAAACGTCATCTTCTAATTGGTAATACCAGGTACTTCCTGCCACATCCATTTCATAAGCTGCTGGTAATGTAAGTAGTCTATAGGAATCTCCCATTTTTACATATATTCTTTGACCACTGTGTTTTTCTACATTGAGTAGTCCTCTATGATTAGATAATAGTTTATTATAGGTTGTATTTCCCACAACTAGCTGACAGTTAAATACACCATAGATGTAGTTTGTAGAGCTAACAAGGCCTTGAGGTACCTTTGTTAAATCAAAGTTTGTCAGGAGAATGTGCCCATGAGGACGCTCAGTTATTAATTCTTTGGATTGTAAAACCACATGTCCCTTTGCAGGTGTAAAAAAGGAATGTAATGTATTATCCACTTTTTCTTCTAATAAACGATGAGGAAAATATTCATTTACTTGTTCGGCGCTCCATTGCTTGGAAGCAAAAGTAGGGCCAGTTTTAGTAAGGGAAGGGACCTTAACCGGTGTAAGTTCTTGATCTAGGGCAGCTGTATAGGCAGTTTGTAACTCATTTATGTATTCAATTTCCTTTATTGCTTCTGGATGGTTGGATTTACAAATACCATAAAATGAAAATTTCTTTTCTCCGTTTAGTGAAAATGCCTCTGTTTGTAGTGCGGCATGGGACAATTCATATTGTTTATTCACATTAGGAAGATTGCCAAACAATGCGTTAGGTATATCAGTTTTTTTATAAGAAAGCCCGAAAAACTGTGTACCATCAGTAGAATATCCAATAGAACGGATACCTAAGCTACCTTGCTGAAGATAAGGATTGGATTCACCTTGAGGCATATTTTGTCTAGAACAGATTACATATCCATACTCTCCCTCATAGACACTGTGTCCTAGATATTGAGCAACATATAGTTCATTGGTATTGACACTTCCCTTTGAACCGATTCCAATATCTTGAGAGTAGATTAGGTCTACCTTATCACATTGGCCCTTAAGAGATATATCCCAAAACCAGATTCCATAAGAGGTTAAACGAAAAGTGACGGTATAGCTGATCTGGTCAGCAGTTCCTTCAAAAACAAGAGAAGAATCGCCTGCTTTTAAGCTACTTTTAGAAGATAATCCAATCAATGGGTAAAATGTTAATGTGTCATTTTTGTATATTCGAAGATATATATTGTTGGCTGAGCCATTTAATGTGTTACCTCGAAAAGAATTAATCATAGTGGATTCATGAATCCATTCGAAACTGTCTCCTCCAGACAAGAAAGTAAAAGAACTATTACCGTTTCTTAAGGCAATTGGAGCAGACGTAGTGTTTAATATCATAGTTACTACCTCCTTTAGGAAAATTAGTGGAAACATTTCCAATTAACATGAAGTATACAAGGATGTAAACCATATGTCAAGAAAAATTACTATGACGGTGTCTTTAGTAAGTCATTAATAAAGATTATCATTTAGTTTGTTTGGCAATTATGTACAAAAAACTATTTAAAAAACTTAATTTAATAACATATTGACAAAGCGATTCAAATAGATTATGATAAGTACATCAAAGAAAGGAAACGTTTCCTTAACTACTCTTCCTATTTTTGATAATGAATATGAATGGAGGAGAAAAATTGAAATCAAAACGAAGCATCCGTTTGTTTGGTAAAGAAGTACGCAAAAACTGGGTTATGTTTCTTATGCTTTTGCCTGCAATTGTATATTTTATAGTATTTTCTTATATTACGATGCCTGGCGCATATGTTGCCTTTGTTAGCTATAATCCAACTAAAGGAATATTTGGAAGTGACTTTGTAGGATTTAAGAATTTTGAGTTTTTGATTCAAAATGGTGACCTTTGGAGAATAACTAAAAATACATTACTGTATAATCTGGTATTTTTACTTTTAAGTCATTCTATACAAATTGTTATGGCCATTATGTTATCTGAAATAACAGCAAAGATTTTCAAGAAAGTATCTCAATCAGTAATTTTACTACCACATTTTATTTCTTACGTAATCATTGGAGTATTCGCGTATAACTTTTTTAATTTTGACAATGGATTTATTAATTCCTTGTTAGTAAATTTTGGTATGGAACGTTATTCTTTCTATAACAGTCCTGGGATATGGAAGTATATAATAGTATTCTTTTACATATGGAAGTCTACTGGATACGGAATGATTGTTTATTTGGCAGCAATTACTGGTATAAGTCATGAGATTTATGAAGCTGCATATATAGATGGAGCTAGCCGCTTACAGAGAATTCGCTATGTAACAGTTCCACTTTTAAAGCCAACCTTTGTATTGTTAGTATTATTTGGTTTAGGTGGAATCTTAAGAGGATCCTTTGATTTATTCTATAACCTAATTGGTACCAATTCAATATTGTATCATTCTACTGATATTATTGATACTTATGTATATCGTAGTTTAATTGGTTCCTTTAATTTCTCATCAAGTGCAGCAGTAGGTCTGTATCAGTCAGTATTTGGTTTGATTCTAGTTCTAACCATTAATTTTATAGTTAGAAAAATTGAACCAGAAAGTGCACTATTTTAATGAAAGGAGGTACAAGATGAAAAATCATCATAAAAACAATGCTATAAAAATGAGTAAAGGTAATAGAAATTTAAACATTATAAGCTATACAGTAGTTGGAATATTTGCAATTATTTGCCTTTTTCCATTTGCACTTATGATCAGCTCCTCTTTTATGACGGAAAAGGAAATTGTTACAGAAGGTTATAAGTTATTTCCAAAGGAATTAACCATATCAGCTTATAAATATTTGTTGGACAATCCTACAAAACTAATTGATGCATATAAAGTTACGATTATTACTACGGTGGTAGGTACTGTACTTGGACTACTTATTATGTCCATGGCTGGATATGTACTCAATCGTAAAGACTTTAAATACAGAAATTTCTTTTCCTTTTTTATATACTTTACTACTTTATTTAGCGGTGGTTTAGTACCTGCTTATATTTTAAATGTAAGATATCTTCATTTAAAAGACAGTTTATGGTCAATGATTCTTCCTGGATTAATTAGTGCATGGTCTATTTTTCTTATGAGAAACTTTATGAAGGCTATACCGGATGAATTATATGAATCTGCCATGATGGATGGTGCAGGAGCATTCACTATATATAGGAAGATATTTATGCCACTGGCAATTCCTTCCTTAGCTACTGTGGGTCTTTTTCTTGCATTAGGTTACTGGAATCAATGGTATAACGCGAGTTTATATATTGATACACCATCTAAGTATCCACTTCAATATTATTTACAAAAGATGATTAATCAAGCCAACATAGATGCTTTGACTAGTCAGGGACATGTTATTGATATACAATCACTACCAACACAGTCTGTAAAGATGGCTACAGCGGTACTTACAATAGGACCAATTATCTTGCTGTATCCATTTGTACAAAAATATTTCGTAACCGGACTTACTATGGGGTCTGTAAAAGGTTAAGAAGTTTAAAATTGTTATTATGGCCTTTACTTATCAGTAAAAGAGCTATAAAATAAAAGGAGGAAAAAGTATGAAATTAAAGAAAGTTATTTCTAGTATTTTATGCCTTACTATGGTATTCGTGCTATTAGCCGGTTGTAGTAAAGGGGAGACAACAAAAGAAACAGGCGATCAAACAGCCACTGGAACTGAGACAGAGACAGGTGTAGACTTATCAGAGCATGTAACACTTAGCTTGTATCTATATGGTTCTGCTGGGGTTGCAAATGAGGATATCTTAGCTGAAATCAATCGTAAGCTAACAGATGATATTAATACTTCTATTGAAATTAAGTATATTGATTGGGGCGATATCGGAACAAAGTATCCACTTATTTGGGCTTCAGGTGAAGAATTTGATATGGCATATGCTTCAGCTACAACAACTGTACCATTTAACACACTTGCAAAACAAGGTTCTTTATATGATATAACAAGTATCATTGAAAAGTATGCTCCTACGTTAAAAGATACTGTTCCAGAATCAAGTTGGGCAGCAACATCATTAGACGGTGCAATTTATGGCGTACCTAGCCTTGGTGCAGGTTACAACAATATTGGTTTTGTATATAACAAATCAAATTGTGAAAAATGGGGAATTAGTGAAGTTACAGATTTAGAATCTATGATAGCATATTGTGATGCTTCCGTAGCAAACGGTATTTATCCATTCAATGGTGATGCTAATATTTATAAAGATTTTTATAAAATGTTAGTTGAATTAACTGGAAACTGGGTTGCAGCACCTGGTATATCTAATGAAGAAATGTTTTTAGTAACTACTGATTACAAAAATATCAACGATGTTATTCACCCAGCATTTACAGATGAATTTGTAGAGTTTGTAACAATGATGGATGAATGGGAAGCAAAAGGTTACTGGCCACAGGATATTTTATCAGCTTCCACAGGCGATAAAGAAATGTATATGAATGGACAATCTACTTCTTATATCACTCACATGGGTGACTGGACAGGTAACTATACAAATGTACATGGTAAATTAGCAGATCAAGATATTACAGCATGGTATTTTGGAGAAGATAACAATAAAATCTTAAAGAGTTCACCAGCACAAGATATTACAGTTGTAAACGCTAATTCAAAAAATGCAGAAAGATGTGTTATGGCTATTGAGAAGTTCTTAACAGATCAAACATATTATAATCTATGGCAATATGGTATTGAAGGACGTCAATATCAAGTTGCAGATGGTTATCTTGAAAAACCAGCAAGTTATGATGAAGCTGTAGATGCAGGTGGATTTGCAGGATGGGCATTTAGTAACTCTGCATTTAAGATTCCAGTAAAAACAGAACATCCAAGTCGTTATGAAAAAATGGCTGAGTGGAGTGAAATCTATCTTAGCGATCCATACACAGGATTTAGCTTTGATTCATCTAAGGTAAGTACTGAACTTTCTGCAATTAGCAACGTAAATTCAACAATTGGTATTCAGCTTATGTTAGGAAAGACAGATGATGTTGATGCTGCAATTGAAGATTACAGAAATCAGTTAAAGAAGGCAGGAATTGATACGGTTATTGAAGAACTTAAAAACCAATTATCAACCTTTACACCTGTTGTAACAAACTAACAAAAGGAGCTGTTGCAAACATGAATTAAGGTTTGCAACAGCCTCTTTTAGATAAAAAATTTAGATAAAAAAACTTAATAACGGGGGTATATAATGGCAAATATCAACATTAAGGATATAGCAAGACTATCAGGGGTAGGTATTGCTACAGTTTCACGTGTAATAAATCAAACAGGAAAAGTTAGTGAAAAAACAAAGAAGAAAGTAATGGATGTAATTAATGAATATAATTATATTCCAAATAACAATGCTAGAAATCTAAAATTAACCCAATCAGAAAATATAGCTTTAATTGTTAAGTACATGTCCAACCCATTTTTTATTAAGATGATGGATATCATTGAAGTTGAAATGGAATCTAGGGGATATCCCCTATTGATACAGAATGTAGATGATAGTTCAGATGAACTTGATATGGCAATCAGTGAAGCTATGCATAGCAATCTATGTGGGGTTATTATTTTAGGAGGATCCTTTTCTTCTTATACTGAGGCTAAATTTAAACAGCTTCGGATACCCTCCGTGCTTCTTACTGTAAGTTCAGAAGGTGATGTTGACCCATCCCTTTATTCTAGCGTAATTATTGATGATAAAAATGAAGGCTATAAGGCAACGAAGTATTTAATTGAAATGGGACATAAAAATATAGGATTTTTATATAAAGATTCAGACAATATAGTTACACCGAATATTTTGCGCTATCAAGGGTATGAAAGAGCGCTAAAGGAAAGCGGTATTCCAGTAGATAATAATTTGATTTCTACAGGACTTTCTGTAAGCGGTACAGGTTTTCGCGTAGGATTTATGGCTATGAAACAATTAATGCAAAAGAATCCGAACATGACTGCAGTTTTTGCCTTTTCTGACGTATTGGCAATTGGAGCGGCAAAGGCAGCATTAAGTCTAGGCAAGAGAATACCAGAGGATATTTCTATTATAGGATTTGATGGAATAGAGATGATGGAATTTTACAATCCAGCTTTGGATACTGTGCAACAGCCAGCAACAGAAATGGCCTTGTCCGCAGTTTCATTGCTACATGGAATGATGAATGGAGAAAAAACACAGCACCTTGTGTATGATTCAGTTATTATGAAACGAGGTTCTGTTAAGAAGATAGAAATAAAAGAATAAAATATAAATACCTTGTGTAGAAGAAAGGACTTGCTATGGATCAACAAAAGTTAATAGATTTAGTTGGAGATATGTCTCTTACAGAGAAGATCAATCAGCTTTTGCAAGTGACCAGTGGATTTTTTGTAAATGAAGCAGAATTAACTGGTCCAATAAGGGAGAATGGAATTACTGAGGAAAGTATTTCACAGGCGGGTTCTATTATTGGTTTGTTAGGTGCGAAAGAGTACAAGATAATTCAGGATAGTTACATAGAAAAACATCCACATAACATCCCCTTACTTATTATGTTAGATGTAATCAATGGATTTAGAACCATATTTCCCATACCTTTAGCCCAAGGAGCTACTTTTGAACCAGAATTGTCCAAAGAATGTGCAAAGATAGCGGCAAAAGAATCCGCAGTTTCTGGTGTCCATGTTACCTTTGCTCCTATGGTTGACCTAGTTAGAGATGCTAGATGGGGAAGAGTAATGGAATCTACGGGTGAAGACCCTAAGTTAAACAGCGACTTTGCAGCAGCAATGGTGGAGGGATTTCAAGGCAATTATATAGGTGATGAATACCAAATTGCAGCCTGTGTAAAGCATTTTGCAGCATATAGTGCTCCAACTGGGGGTAGAGAATACAATACAGTGGAACTTTCAGAAAATACACTAAGAGGGTATTATTTTCCAGCTTATGAAGCGGCTATAAGGGCCGGTGTAGAAATGGTAATGACATCATTTAATACTTTAAATGGAGTTCCAGCTACGGGAAACAAGTGGCTAATGAGAGATGTATTAAGAGACGAAATGAAATTTGATGGTGTATTAATATCGGACTGGGCAGCCATTGAAGAGCTGATATACCATGGTTATGCAAAGGACCGAAAAGAAGCAGCAGGGATGGCTATGAATGCTGGTGTGGACATTGATATGATGACAGGCATTTATAGTAAAAATTTAGCCGCTCTTATAGAAGCTGGTACCGTAAAAAAAGAGATATTAGATGAGGCAGTTCTTCGTATACTTACTCTAAAAAATAAATTAGGTTTATTTGAAAATCCATATAAAGATGCTGATGAGGAAAAAGAAAAAGAAGTGATTCTATGTAAAGAGCATAGACAGGTTTCTTTAGAAGCTGCAGAAAAGTCTTTTGTTTTGTTAAAAAATGATGGAGTACTTCCTATAAATAAAAAGGAAAAGATAGCATTTATTGGTCCATTTGTTCAGGAAAAAGAAATATATGGTGCTTGGTCTATGCTTGCAAAGCCTGAAGATACAGTGTCAATTGAGGATGCTGCAAAGGGATATAGTATGGACTATGAATTTACATTTGCAAAAGGTTGTAATGTACTTGGTGAAGAAGATTTGGATTTGATTCCTGATACATATGCCAAGACTATGAAACTAGATGAGCAGGATACCTTGTTAAAAGAAGCAGTGGAGGCAGCAAAGCATGCAGATAAGGTAATATTAGCGGTAGGAGAACATCGCCGCATGTCTGGTGAGGCGGCTAGTAGAGCAGAACTAACCTTACCCAAAGCACAGGAAAAATTACTCCATGCTATTTATGAAGTAAATCCTAATATTGGGGTAATACTTTTTACAGGAAGACCTTTGGATTTACGTCTGGTAATGGAAAAGTCTAAAGCAATATTAAATGTATGGATGCCAGGAACCGAGGGAGGCAATGCAATTCTTAATGTGATAACTGGAAAGGTAAATCCTAGTGGAAAGTTACCTATGAGTTTTCCATACTGTGTAGGACAAGTACCAGTTCATTACAATGAATATTTTACCGGCAGACCTTACGATTCAAAAAGCGGTGGAAAAGAATACCGTTCCAATTATAGAGATATTCCAAATACGCCTTTATATCCTTTTGGATATGGACTTAGCTATGGGAAGTTTGTATATTCTGACCTTCAGATCAGTAAGAATAAAATGGTGGCAGGAGAAATTCTACAAGCGTGTATAACCATTAAGAATGAAGGAGAATATGGTGGCACAGAAACAGTACAACTTTATATAAGAGATTGTTTTGGTAGTGTTGTCCGTCCTAAAAAAGAACTGAAAGCATATCAGAAGGTGAATTTACAACCGGGTGAAGTAAAATGTGTAACTTTTGAGATTACAGAAGATATGTTAAAATTCATAAAGGCAGATACAAGCTTTGGTAGTGAAAAAGGAGAGTTTTATGTGTTTGTCGGCACTGATAGTAGCACAGAAGAATATGTAAATTTTGAATTAATATAGGGGGTGTGAATATGGATGTAATAAAATTACTTGCTGTTGGTAACAGTTTTTCAGAAGATGCACTATATTATTTACATGATGTGGCAAAAGCAGATGACATAGAATTAAAGGTGGTAAATCTATATATTGGAGGTTGTCCACTAGAACGTCATGTAAGAAATATATTAACAGAATCAAAGGATTATCTCTTAGAAATTAACGGTGAATCTACAGAGCAATATGTTTCTATCAATGAAACTTTAAAAGAAGAAAAGTGGAATTATATCATAACACAGCAAGCTAGCCATGACAGTGGTATGATGGAATCTTATTTTCCTTATTTAGACCAGCTATTAGATTACTTCAAAACCAATTGTCCCGATGCAGAATATTTATTACACAAAACATGGGCATATGAAATGGATAGCGATCATAGTGAATTTGGAAGATATCATTGCAACCAGCAGGAAATGTATGAAAAATTAACAGATTGTTATGATAAGGCCTCTAAGAAAACTGGTATGAGATTAATTCCAAGTGCTGATGTCATTCAAAGAGTAAGAAAAAATGCACCTTTTCGTTATGAGAATGGTGAAAAATCCCTGTGTAGAGATGGGTATCATATGGATATGATCTATGGAAGATATCTGTTGGCAGGTGTTATGTATACTTTTCTTTTTGAACGAGATATTAGGAAGAATAGATTTGTGCCCAAAGGTGCAGAAATAGAGGTTTTAAATGTAATAAAACAATGCATTTGTAATGAGTTTAATCAATAACATGAGGTTAATAATTTTAAGTTTTTGATTCAAACTTAATAATATAAGTTACCCCACAAATACATTGGTATTTCAAAAGGATTTTGTCGGGCAACTCATCATATTAAAGAATATATAAATGTAAGCTTTTAGCTCTGATGTCAGTGCTTTGGTAAAGGTGTGTACACCCTTATCCACACTGACTTAGAGCTATTTTTTGCGTATATTCTTTTCTCTAAAATAAACCACCATTTGTAAAAGATGTATTAATAATTTATTAACTTTTAAAATATTCAAAAATTGTTCATATTTTAATGATATAATGATATAGGATAGTAAGAAAAATAAATTTTTTAGTCGACTTACTAATTAGGGATTCCTTATCTAAGGAGGATGAAATGGATTTACCTATCTTTTACAATGAAGAAGAAGAATGGAAAAAAGTCATGCTTATGTATGACTCAGCATTAAGAGAAGTTAATACGAAATTAGAAATACTTAATAATGAGTTTAAATTAAACCATCAATATAACCCTATTGAGCATATAACTTCTAGAATGAAATCACCTCAAAGTATTGCTAAAAAAATGAGGCATAATAACAGAGAAGTAACGGTTGAAAATATTGTGAAATATATCAATGATGTAGCAGGCATAAGAATCATATGTTCCTTTACATCAGATATTTATAGAATAGCTGATCTGATTGCCAATCAGAGCGATGTTCATGTTTTAAAAGTGAAAGATTATATCATGTGTCCAAAGCCTAATGGATACACTAGTTATCATATGATTATTACAGTTCCCATATTTTTGTCTGACACCATGGTAAATGTTAAAGTTGAGATTCAAATCAGAACCATTGCAATGGATTTTTGGGCTAGTTTGGAACACAAAATATATTATAAATTTGAAGGAAATGCCCCTGAAAGAATATGTAAAGAACTGAAAGAATGTGCAGATGTTGTGTCCTATTTGGACCAAAAAATGCTTTCTCTAAATGAAGAGATAAAAATCTACAATCAAGATAGTGCAATTGAACAATACAAAGAGGTCATGTCACTTAGTTTTCAAAATATGATTAAAGATTCTTATGGTACAATTGTTGAAGAAGAGGAAGAGATGGTTGTTACAACGGAGTATGTAAAGGAAGAGGGTACTTATGAAAATAAATTTTTCAAAGGGGAAGAAGCCCTTCCAATTGCTACAACAGTAATACAGAGTCCAGAGGTAATTGAAGAAGATAATCATGAAAGAATAGAAGGCTCTGAAATAAAAGTGGGGATGCATGAAGTCAAAATAAATAAGAAAGAGAATACAAAGAAAATTAAAATAGATGAGAAAAAGGTAGAAGGAAAGATATTAAAATTTTTTAAAGCCTAACATATAATTTTTTATTATTTATCATTCTAATAGCATTTACAAAAAAAGAACTAAAAATAAAAGGACGGACATAAGCAACCAATGTATAGAACCTATGAAACTGTTTGTAAACCAGACTCATAGGTTCTATTGTATATTTTTTCTTTATTTTATGAATTAAAGTTTGATTTTGGAAAGTAAAGAACCTAGTCCAGTAGAAGCTTCTCCACCAGTACTGAATTCAAAAGGAACTTCGTCAATAGATTCCTCGACTAAAGATTCTTCAGCCACAGCTTTCATACTAAGACTTATTTTCCCATCCTTTACTTCGGTTATCTTAACGGTAACTTCTTCCCCTTCTTTTATAACTTCATTGGGAGATTTAATACGTTTATTACTGATTTGAGATATGTGTAAAAGCCCGGATAAGCCTTCACCAAATACTACAAAGGCACCATATGGCATAATTTTTTCTACAACGCCCTTGGTAACTAGTCCGATTTGAAGTCTGGAGATTTTAGATTTTTTTTCACTCTCTTTTTTATCTTTTTCTAACTCTTTTCCTGAAAGAACCAATTTGTTATTTGCTTCATCTACCGTAATAACAATAACGTTAAGTTCTTTTCCTACATAGGAAGACAAATCGTTAACATAATCTAGGGACAATTGTGAGGCTGGAATAAAAGCACGTATACCCTCTAAATATGTGGTTACACCACCATTTACTTCTTGTGCTATTTTTACTTTAAGTACTTTTCTTTGCTCCATATAATTATTTAGTACGGCCCATGAAAGAATATTATCTGCTTCCTTTTTAGATAAAAGAATATTACCAGTTCTAGCATCTTCTCTCATTACTGCAGCAGATATTTCTTCTCCTATGGTAACATCAAATTTAATTGAAAACCTAGGATCATTGCTTAAATCTTCTAGACGAATAATTCCTTCGGCATAAGAGCCTAAATCCACAGTAACTTCCGTATCTGAAATGCCAATTACAGTTCCTTTTAAGATAGTACCTTCTTCCATCTTTGTAAAGGATTTGTTTATTTGATCCTCATAATCTTTCATAGTGGGAACTTCTTCAACAGATGGAACCTCCCCTACGGATGTTGATTCTTGTGCGGAACCTACCACTTGAGCGGTTTCTTCTACTAATATATTATCTAATTCAGTGTTCATATGTTTTCTCCCAATTAATTTATTTAATAGTATTATATCATAGTTTAGGAAATTAATTCAAGGACAGGTATAGAAAGGAAGATAGCAAATGTGTGGTTCTCTGTGATTTTTTATTCCCTTAATTAGATGGTGGAACATAAACGTATTATAAGGGAAATGAAGTATATTTATTAATGAGTCCCTGAAGATATATAGTCATCAGCAGCTGATCTATCTGTATGATATAATACATAATCTCCGTCTATAAACTGAAAAGTAGCACCTTTATGATCCGTCTTTTCATATTGAAAGCCTTCTCGTTTCCACATATTTAGATAACCTGAAGGGGAATTGACCTCATTGATGTAACTTAAGTGTCTTTTACCATCTTGGAGAGTTTCAATATTAAAGTTTACAATAACATATCCACCCTTTAACCAAAAAGGTTCTTTATATGTGAAACCACCATTCTTCTTCCAGTAGGCGATAAGATCAAAGTCTTTTGGGGCTGCATGAATTTCACTTGGAAAATAGTATTCTGCGTACCAGTTTTGCACACTTCTTGCCACCATTTTCTTAGTTACACCTGTGGGAATAACCGGTTGATATCCTATTAGTGTCCGCAAACTATTTGGAATCATGATATTGGTAAAGGTAAAGACATTGCGCTTTCTACTAGCCCATTCTTTATAGGAAACCCCTTCATAATAGGCTGTTTGCTTTAGTGCTGCTTCTGGGATTGCTAGGTAGGGATCATTTGTATAGAAAGCTTTTTTATTCTGTAGATCTAATTTACTTCCCATCTTTACCATTAGATTCTTCTTACCGTTAAAGGTCTCTGCATAGTATATGTCTACTTCCTGTCTGTTTTGACCATTTTTATCTACATAATAAAAGGTTGGAGTAATCTTGATATAATCATTAGAATCATACATGTTTCCTATGGTTTTTAGAGAGAATCTGGTGACATAACCTGTTTTTAAAATACCTAGATTGCGGTAGTTAGGATGGGAACCATTGATTAAGGAAAGGGTATATCTTGGGTTTTGTCCATTGTTGTTTCCGTTCTGATCTTTGGTGCCAACTTTATATTGAAATCCTGTTGGTTTTAGGGAGTTAGGAATTCTAAATACATTTTCCCACAAGGGATAATCAGAAATATCATAGAGGTTTAGACCGTAAATTCTGCCAGAGATTTCAACATGTACCGTATCTGTAGCTACATAATTAGAAAGTGATAGATTTGCAAGTGTTTCTGTATTGCCGGTTTTATTGTTGGCATGTGCATTGATTGCTGTACTTCTAAAGCTTACCGTGTATTTCCCTTCATTTACCCAGGTGGGGAGAAAGAATTGTGTATTCTCGGCTACACTTGTCCAGGTGTTAGCAGGGATATAGGTACCAGAATAGGAACTGCCACGGTAAACACCAAAAGGAAAACTTACTTGTCTGCTCTCAATATATTTTCCATAGTCATTGTAGCCGTATCCTTTTATATATCTATGGTTTCCAGTTGTGGGAAGTGTTACAAGAAAGGGCCTGTCTAAGACAAGAGATGCTCTGGATTTATCGGGTGTGAGCATTTGATTATCGGAAATGTTATTTTGAATTTGTGCATCACATACAGTAGGGGTGTGCACCACTACGGCATTTATATTGCTTAGTTCATAAGTTGTTTCAATAGGAGAAGGATTAAGGGTAGCAATTGGTTTATAAGAAACGGTACCATAGGATTCATATTCGTCGTTGGCTTTTGTGCCTGGAATAATGAGGTTTGATTGATATAATACATTTTCACCTATTTCCTCAAGACCTGAGGGTATCTCTTCTGGAATATTAGTTTTTTCTTCTTTTTCTTCATTTGAAAGAATCGTTTTGCCATTAAAAATGAGGCTGTCATTCTTGCATTTTATCTTTTCAACTTTTTTATCAGCCTCTGCTTTAAAATTTTCACTTGGAATAGCTGGTTCTGCACCTGTAGCAGTAAGGGTTACTTTTGGCATAATAATGTCTACGATTTTAGGCTCTTTAATATGTTTTTCTTCCCCTTCATCGTGTGTATAGGTTACTGTAGGACTGGCATAGCCTTTGGGGAGTAAGATAACACTTCCACCTGGCAGTGCTGCATTCTGAATCACCGCTTTATCAAGTCCATATACTCCAAGGGAGGATATCATCCAATAAGAATATTTTCGCTCTATCTGATAGGTATAAGTTATGGTTCTACTATCCGTATGATTTACTACTTTGTCTTTGCCTGTTTTAGGGTCTTCTTCTATGGTTGTCCAGCGAAGGTCATAGGTTTTCTTTACATTAACATTGTAGATTTTTGTACCATATTTTCTTATAAATGTAGAGCCTGCCAAGTATTTACTGGTAAAAACATTAGTATAAAGGGATTCTGTTCCTGGAATTCCCTCCGTAACATCAAAGGCTTCATTCTCTCTTTGATCTGCACCGATTATGCCTGTTGGATCGGTTTCTTCGTATTCTTTGGTGATTTCCTCAGAATCTTCGCTGGCTTCATTGACTGGAAAGCGCCTGTAGATGGCGACAATGTTAAGAGATTCATCCTCATCTGCACTTTGAATCGTAAAGGTACGATTTCTTATGTAAGCAAGATCTGAATTATATTGTGCTTCATCTAAGAGAGGATGGCTTGACAGTTTTCGATTGCCTAGTACCTTTTTGCTAGGTAAGTTTTGATAATAAACGCGGTATAGATAATAGGTGTCTTTTCCTGAGGTTCTGGATTTTGGAATGTTTTTGTGAGTTACTTTTATATTATCATGAGTTTTGAATAAAATAGGGTC